>JAEZUH010000044.1 GCA_023443485.1 Bacillota bacterium
GGAGCTGAGACTGAATTTCCTTGTGCATAAAGCATGATGCGATATAGAGCTAGTCGTTTGCCAGCAGCACTAGCAAAGGTGATGCTGCTTTGCGATTCTTGGAAGGTCCATTCAAGAGTTTGAGCAATATCGATATCATACACATTACCATTTCTTTTTGTGGAAAATGCTTGTGATGTCAATGATGCAGAAGAACCAGTAACAGAAAGGTTTGAGGAACCAGTGTCATATGCTAGACCAGAAACAGAGATTTTATCAACATGATAGGCGGGTAAAAGAGATAACGTAAAAGTACCAAGGTTGCTACTAGAGCCAAGGCCTATTCCACCGTATCGTTTTTGATATGATCTTGAACTCGAAATGTTACTAGCAACATCAATTTCATTTGTGTGCTCTAAGTCAGAATAACTTAAACTATTAACATATGTTAAGTTGATTTCGGTTGTTGTTCCAGTGTCTGTCACATTGGCGGTATTCCAAAAATCAATGACGCCAAGCAGAGTGTCACCTGTGCTTCCTTCAGCCTCTTCATTAATCGCGCAAGTATAGCCATACGAAACGCTATATAAGTCGACTTTTGCGTTTAATGCCGAGAACTCAACATAATATGGATGGGAAGATAATGTATAATTTTGTCCAGAAACAGCATCATTATACGCTCCCCATGTCGAAGAATCATAAGAGGTGCGAAAACGAAGAGTTCCGGTAGTCGAAAAATTAATCGTTAATTCTTCAATTGAAAGAATGTGATCAGAGTTGACCAATTGACCACCATTTTCAATTGTGCAATGTCCACCAGTTAAGGGTGAGACATTTGTGTAGTTAAACATGACCGTCCAATTTCCACTTGCTGTCGAGATGGAACGTTCGGTCGAAGAATAACTTGTTGTGATTCTATTAGAAGAATCTAGTGTTAAACCATAGATGACAGGTTCAGCACGTTGAGGAAAAATTTGGCCCGAATAATTGGCAATACTGACTCCAATTGCTAATGCAGCGAAAGATGTCACAAAGCCAAGGGCAACATTTTTGTATTTCATTGTTATACTCCTTAGCACGCTGTTTTAATTCTACTCAAAAGGTTTTCTTATGAAAAGCGTTATTGAGATTTTTTTATAGCAAATGTAAATTGTTTTGTTTCTACCAAATAAAAAAGTTATTAACTTAGTTAAATTTATGCTTAGAAAAAATAATTTTTATTGAAAAAGAGTATCAAAAAACCTGATTGAATAAAAAAGGTGAGTTCAGAAAGGGGGTCTGAACTCATATTAAGTAATAAGCAAAAGCCCTTATTCCCCTCACTTTTGCCTAAGATACATTACACTAAAAAGATTATTAACTTAAGTGAAATGCTTTTTTATCTAAAAATATTTTTACGCTTTATGAAAACTTTGCATTTACCGCATTTGGAAATCTTCAAAAATTGTTCAAAATTTGCGCATTATTCTTTTATTTTTTCTTTTTATCTTTATTATTAAATAGGGAAGAAAAAGCCAAATTATGAAAAAGAAAATGGATGATTTAAAAAAAGCCAAACTCATATATTCGGGAGAAATTTTACTTTTTGCCATCATATTTCTTGTCTTAGGAATTCTATTTCTTGTCAAGATTATTGACGTCCAAGATTATAAGAAATGGCTTTTTCCAATTCTAACAATAATTGGCGGTGTGTGGAATATTAGTGAGCTTATTTGGGCCCTCTCTTCTCCAAAGAAAAGAAAGAAAACTTCGCTCTTGGATAAATTTCTTTTATTGCCCGCCTCAATAGCGTTTTTGTCTTTTGGTATATACGCTTTAATTGTGATGATAATGAATCCCTCAACAACCGCATTAGATGATTTCTTCCCCACTTATATTGGGGTGACTCTTTTATACTCTTCTCTCATCTATTTCTTCCAATCCATATATCATTATTTCGTTCCACTTCCAGCCTTATTAATCGCTGTTGAAGAGGATCGAAAAACCGAGGAAAATAAACAAAAAATCTTTGATGAAAATATCTCCGACAATAAAAATAACGATAATTCTGATGAATGATTTTTACTTTTTTTATCTAATTATTAAGTGATGTGTTTTTTTGCATAATGATCCAAAAAAGGCCAAATGCAACCAATAATTGCGTTTTTTTTGATATTTTTTATCAATTCTACTCTCTGAATCTTGTCGGTAGAGTGGCATTTTTCTATTCTCTTTTCAAACTAATGACCTTTAGATAGGTAAAATATAGTTTAATAGCTAGAATGTTTGAGACCCAAGGAGGGCCAATTATGAAACCAAACATTATTCCAATTTTCTTTGCTACCGATGACAATTATTTAGACTACTTACTTGTCACACTTGCGTCATTAAAAGATCACGCTAGCAAGAATAACCATTATGACCTTTATGTCCTTTACGATCGTGTATCCTTTTCTAACCGCAAACGCGTCAAAGCTTTTGAGCAAGACAACATTACTATCAAGTTCGTAAATGTTGGTCTTCGCGCTATGCGATTAGGAAACAATTTAGGGATTAGGGATTATTACACCAAGACTACTTACTTCCGTTTATTACTTCCAACTTTATTTCCAAAGTTAGACAAGATTCTATACTTGGATTGTGACATCGTCATTTTGGAAGATGTTGCTAATTTATATAACATCGATGTCGGGGACAACTTAATTGGTGCATCACCAGATTACGCCGTGAACAGCGTTGAAGAATTCGCTCAGTACGTCGAAAACGCTCTTGACCTTCCAAAGATTCGTTATTTTAATGCTGGCATTATCATCATGAATCTTAAGAGAATGAGAGAAACTTATTTCGAACAAAGAGTCATCAATTTAATAAACACCATGACTTTCATGGTAGCTCAAGACCAAGATATCCTTAATGTCATCTGCAAAGGCCAAGTCCAATATTTCTCCTGGGATTGGGATGCCATGCCAGTCGGAGCTGAAATTAAGAACCCAAAATTAATTCACTATAATTTGATTTTCAAACCTTGGAGAATGGATGGTGTTCTTTATGAAGAACATTTCTGGAAATACGCTAAAATGGCTGGTGTCTATGAAAAGATTATCGCCAAGAAAGGCATCATTACTCCAGAACAAAATGCTAAAGAATGGGCTGAGCTCAACAATTTGAAAATGGGCTGTTTGATGGAAGCTAAAAATTTCGAATACTATCGTACTAATATTGAGAAAAGTAAGAGAAGCGAGGAGGATTTGTGGGCGCTTCAACTCCAACTTCAGAATATCGATTAAAAGTTCTTGATAGAATTAAAGAGCTAGAAAGGATGGGTCGCTTCGATAAGGATGTCGAAGACGATCCTCCTTTTGACAAACTTAAAAAGGGCGAGGTTGATTATCCCCGTCGTCGTCTATCAAGCAAAATCAAAGCCTGGTGGGCAACAAAATACTCTAATCGTTTCTTTGGCAAGATGCTAAAGAACAAGCAAGTTATCATCGATGATATTGTCGGTCTTGAAAATCTAAAGAACTTAAAGAGTGGGGCAGTCCTTACCCAGAATCACTTCTCACCATTTGATGGCGTTCCCATCCACGTGGTAATGAATAATCATTTTAAGAGAAAGAAACTCTACACAATTATTCGTGAGGGCAATTATCGCTTTCCTGGTATCTTTGGCTTTTTCATGCGCAATTGCTACACCATTCCTCTTGCAAGTGACTATGAATTACTCAAAGAGATGAAACAAACCATCGATGATGTTTTGAAAAATGAACATTTTTTACTCGTTTATGCTGAACAATCGATGTGGTGGAATTACCGTAAACCAAAACCTTTAAAGACTGGTGCGGCCACTTTTGCGACTCAAAACGGAGTGCCTCTTGTCCCCATGTTCATTACTATGAAGGATGACAACACTATCGATCAAGATGGATTGCCAATTCAACGTTATACTCTTCACATTTTGAAACCAATCTACCCAGATCCTCTTAAGAGTGAAAAAGAAAATATTCGATTAATGGTTGAAACAAATGAAGAAATGTGGAAACAATGTTATGAAGCGAATTATCAAATTCCTTTAACTTACGAGACGGAGAAATAAAGGCATGCTCATTTATTTAACCATAATTATTTTAGGAACAGCAATTTGCGCCGTGCTTAATATTTTTTTCAACCCTATGAAGGAACCTTGGTATTTCTACGCTATTTATAGCGTGGTTATTACAATATCATTGATTTTGATCGACGCCCTTGTCGCCTTGATTGTTCGCAAGATGCCGGAAAGAATGTTCGCCAAAGACAAATATATCTATCGACTAGGAAAACGAGAGAAGAAATTTTACGATTTAATCGGAGTAAAAAAGTGGAAAGAAAAAATTCCTGAATTGGGTGGCTTTACTTCCTTTCATAAAGATCGCATTGCCGATCCATTCAATAATGACTATCTCAATCGCTTTATTCTCGAAGCCCACTATGGCATCAGCATTCACTTATGGAGTGTCCCTTTTGGTTTCTTAGTAATTTTCCTTGATTACCGAATGTTCTTAGGGACTAGCAACCTATTCCTAACCATGGCGATACCCCTTGCGTGTATCAACGCGGCATTAGTTGTCGCTCCCGCCTTTATATTAAAATATAATCTTCCTAAATTAGTGAAGATTCGCGATCATAATCTCCGTCAACAAAAATTGGCAAATGAAAAGTCTCCCAGTTAATGAAGTGACCCCCAAAATGGACACTTCAATAAAAAGTCTTAAAACAGGAATCGTTCGCGGTTCTTGTTTTTTATTCGTGTCGTATTATAAAAGAAAATCCATTCTTCCACGAGTTGAATGTAATGCTCAAGAGATATGATATTATTGTTATACAAAGTCTCTTTT
>JAEZUH010000075.1 GCA_023443485.1 Bacillota bacterium
TTCTTATCCTGATGAGAAGACGCACCAAAAAGTTTACGGCATGGTCAACGAGACTCTTGAAGGTCTAGTAGCTCAAGAAGTCCGTCGTTTAATTACTGAAGAAAAGATTCGCCCTGATGGAAGAAAACTCGATGAAATTCGTCCTTTAGAGGCTCAAGTAGATTTGCTTCCACGTGCTCATGGCTCTGCCATGTTCACTCGTGGGCAAACTCAAGTTCTCTCCATTACGACTTTAGGCGCTAAGTCTGATGAACAAATCATCGATAACTTAACCGAAGAAGAAACCCGTCACTGGATGCATCATTACAATTTCCCACCTTTCAGCGTTGGCGAAGTTGGCAGAATGGGCAGCCCAGGTCGCCGTGAAATCGGCCATGGTGCTCTCGGCGAAAGAGCTTTGAGCTATGTCATCCCTTCTGAAATCGAATTCCCCTATACCATTCGTACTGTCGCGGAAGTTTTAGAATCAAATGGCTCTTCCTCCCAAGCCAGTATCTGTGCTTCCTGTATGTCCTTAATGGCAGCTGGTGTCCCACTCAAAGCCATGGTTAGCGGAATTGCTATGGGTTTAATTACTTCTGGGCCATTAGATGGGAAACATCCTTATTCAATTTTGACTGATATTCAAGGCTTAGAAGACCACTTTGGCGATATGGATTTCAAAGTTGCTGGTACTGAAAAAGGTGTCACCGCTTTGCAAATGGATATCAAAATCAAAGGTGTCAGCAAGGAAATTTTACGCGAAGCGTTAGCTCAAGCCCATAAAGCAAGAGCGGTTATTCGCGAAGCAATGGCCAAAGCCATCAGCGCTCCTCGTCCTGATGTCGGCAAATACGCTCCTAAGATGGATACCTTCACAATCGCGGAAGATAAAATCCGTGAAGTTATTGGAACAGGCGGTAAGGTCATCAATGAAATTATTGCCAAGTGCGATGATGTGAAGATTGATATCGAAGATAGCGGCCAAGTCACGCTCTATCATATGAACCGCGACACCATCAACAAAGCCAAACAATTGATTCTTGACATAGTCAAAGAAGCCAAAGTTGGCGAAGAATACGAAGGTGAAGTTGTCCGTGTTGAAGATTATGGAGCATTTGTCCACCTTTTCGGAAATGTCGATGGCCTATGCCACGTCTCCCGTCTTGGATGGGGCTTTGTTGAAAAGGCTAGCGATGTCGTAAACATCGGTGATCGCATCAAGGTCCAAGTCATTGAAATCGATGACAAGGGCAAGGTCAAAGTTTCGCATCGTGAATTCCTCGAAAAACCAGAAGGTTATGTCGAGCGTCCAGAAAGAGCAAGACCTGAGCATCAATCTCGCCCAGACCGCTCCTTCAATGGCCCACGTCGCTTCAAGAAATAAATAAAAATAAGATCCTGCTTGAATTAGACTCAACGGGGTCTTTTTCTTTGAAAAATAAGTATTTTCGCTTTTTATTTATATAATTAGTATGTATACTATTATCAGCAATATAACATAGTCAATTTACTTAGGAGGCTTTTTAAAGCGTGGATAATATAAAAATTAGTGCTCTCGGCGGACTCGATGAAAACGGCCGAGATTGTTACGTTATCGAAATTAATAATGATTTATTCGTTGTTGAAGCAGGCAGTTCTTTACCAGATAAAACTATTCCTGGTGTCGACTTCCTTTTACCGAATGCCGAATATATCATCCAAAATAGAAATCGTCTAAAAGCTTACATCATCACTCATGGTCATGATGAAAGCATGTCAGGGCTGAAATACTTTTATAATCGAGCTCCCGCCCCAGTTTACTGCACGGAAACAACGAGAAAGTGCATGTTGGGACAAGCCAATATTTTAAAAGTAAAAACCAACTTTGATTTTCACATCGTCGAACCTTCGAGCAGTGTGACAATCGCCAATCATGTCATTCATTTTTTCCAAACCTGTCATAGTGTCGCTCAATCGATGGGTGTCGCTTTTGAGACTAATCGAGGAAACATCGTCTACACCAGCGACTTCATTGTCGATTACTCATTGAATGAATCTGGATATATTTTTGATCTACCGACATTAGGGAAAATTTCGGAAAAGCCAACTCTTATACTTCTCTCTCCTAGCAAAGGAGCGGATCGTTCCGGATACTGTGCCCCAAAACATCGCATTGTTTATTTAATTGAAAAATATTTTAAAGATACTCAACAGAGAATGTTCATATCTAGTTTTTGGCAAAATCTCTTCCGAATTAGAGGAATTCTCATTTTGTGCAAAAAATATCACAAAAAAGTTTATTTTTATGATGATTACACTGCTCAGGTAATGAATTTTCTTAGTAGCAAAGATGATGAATTGACAGCTGGACTTGAAATCGTCAATAAGGAAGATTTATTGCGTGTCAAAGAACAAGACCTAGTTATCTTAATCCTTGGTCATGGCAGCGAAATTTATGATAATATCGGCAAACTAGCCGCTCGCTCAAACGAAGATAAAAGAATCGTCATCGGCCCAAAAGATATTTTCATCTCAGCCGCCTTACCAACTCCCACTCAAGAAGTGGTGGCCACTCGTTCTCTCGATAGTCTTTATCGCACTGGATGCGAGGTTGTTTTACTCAATCATAAAGTGCTTTTTCCAATGCACGCTCACCAAGATGATTTAAAAGTTTTTCTCTCCTTGTTGAAACCAAAATACTATCTCCCCGTAAGAGGAAGCTTTGTCAATTTAATGAGCAACGCAAAACTCGCTCTTTCAATGGGAATAGGATTAAACCATAGCAATGTTTTTATCTTAGATAATGGTATGCAATTAATATTCGATGAAGCCACTCGTCCACACATGGTTCCTAATGAAGTTAACAATATCAATATTTCTCCTGTTCTTGTCGATGGAACAGGAATTAGCAAAGTCGGAAGCGACGTCATCGAAGAGAGACGTGAACTCGGCTTTGATGGAGCTGTCGTTGTTGCCGCGACCGTCAGCATCAAAGAGAAAAAAATAATCGCTGGCCCTGATTGTCAGATGCGCGGATTCGTCTTTGTTAAAGAAGCTGAACCATTGTTAAAATCAATCTCGAACATCTATGTCGAAGAAGTCAATAACGCCCTTGCCACATCCCTAAAATTTGAAGCAAGCAAGGTCGAAAATCTCATTCGTGAAAGAGCAAAGCGATTCATTCGCCGCGAAAACGGACGCGAACCGATGGTCTTGCCTATCATTATTGAAGTTTGATAAAGAAAGCACTTTGGTGCTTTTTTTCTTAAAAACTCGTGGACTAATGTGCTGGCACATTTATATAATGTATGTGTATGAGCAAAAATAAGAATCCGAAACCAGTATCGGCTCGGCATTTAACATTCTTTGGTGGAGTTTTTTGCTGTTTGATATCAGTCTCGATGATTATCAATGTCGGAGAAATTAATCGCGCATTAACCATCGGACCCAACTTTTTATTTGGTGTTAGCTCGTTCGTTATCTATATCTTCCTTTATGTCCTCGGTATTTCTTTTCTCTTTAGAGAAAAAGGTTTCAAATTACGTTTCTCTTTCCCATTATTCGGAATATTGGTTTTCTTTTTAGGATCTCTTATTTTAACAACATTAATTTTTACTCAAGATAAAAGTTCCATTAGCGCCTCTCGCTTTCTCGATATGTTTAATCACATGCAAAGTGGCGAGGAAGAAAAAGGATATTTCGAATACGTAGAATTGAACCTTTTTTCTCAAATCGCCTACCCAACTGATCTCTCTTACAGTTTTGGGGGTGGATTCCTCGGCAACTATTTAACTTCAGTAATTATTCACTATCTGAATGAAACATGGGCTTGGACTATCTCTTCAGTTCTGATCGGAGTTGGAGCGATTCTCTTCTGCATTCCTTACATTAAAAATTTCATCGTAAAGCAACGTCAAACGCCTGTTGCTGTGGCTCCAAAACCAACGATTGAGCAACCCAAAAATATCGCCAGTATCGATGCTGGTAAAGCCACCATGATAACCAAAGAAGATTATCAAGGCACGGTCAACAGCATCTCGCTAGTGAAAACTGCTGGTCAATATGACTTTTCAATTGAAAAGAAAAATCAACGTCCTCAACCAACGACAATGAAACCAGTTTTTGGTGGACCGATAGTAACCGATAATTCACCGATTAACGCCAATTACCCCCGCGACGGAGGATTTGTTAAAGCTCGTTTCATTCATCCTGAGCTAGTAGATACTCCTGTTCAAAACGCTCCTAAAGAAGAAAGGAATGTTGCTCAGCCAGTTTCTCCTTCAACTGTTGTTGAACAGCCAAATAAACCTGAACAATTACAGCTTGATTTTGATGCTAAGCCAGTCGTTGATATTGAATTAGCGAAAATTAAGCCAACTTTCGTAGAAAGAAAAGTCGTTAACAAAGTGGAGCCAGAAACTGAAAATATTGAAAAAATCATTCCTCAGCCAGTTGTTAATAAACCTATCAAATGGATTGCTCCCTCTCCTGAACTTCTCGATACCTTAGAAGTGACTGAAGCTCTCGAAGTCAATAAAAAAGTGGCGGATGAAAGAACGGTGTTGATTAATCAAGTTCTCGCTGATTTCAATATCGGAGCTAACGTTATCGATTATACAATCGGTCCCGCTGTCACTCGTTTCAACATCCGTTATGAGAGTAACGTCTCCTCGCGTTCTATCAATATTCTTGTCGATGACTTATCGAGAAGATTAGGTGGCGTTCCCGCTCGTTTTGAACCGGTTGTTGAAGGGCAAATTTATTCTGGCTTAGAAATTCCTAACGCTACAATTACCCCAGTCGGTTTCAAAGAAGTCTATGAGAATCTTCCTGATGCAAAGAAGCATCCTCTCGCAGTTGCTTTTGGAAAAAACATCTCGGGCGATGTCATCTATGCTGATTTCAATGAATTCCCTCACTTATTAGTTGCTGGTACTTCAGGAAGTGGTAAATCAATATTTATCCACGCTTTAATTACCACCCTCGTGATGCGTAATTCTCCGGAAGCCCTTCGTATGGCAATCATTGATCCAAAAAGAGTGGAAATGGTTCGCTATCGAGACATGCCTCATTTACTATGTCCCATTGTGAGCGATTCTAGCCAAGCGGCGTTATTCCTCAACAAGATGGTGGAAGAAATGAATGAGAGATATGTCCTTTTTGAAGAAGCTGGAGGATGCACTTCCATACCTGAATATAACGAATACGCTGAAGAAAACCATAAACCTAAACTCCCCTATATCATCGTCGTTATCGATGAGTTTGGTGATTTAGTAACAACACATAAAGAAACCACTCAACCGATTTTATTATTAGGACAAAAAGCTCGTGCTTGTGGCATTCATCTCTTGATATCCACTCAGAGCCCAACCACCAATATCATCACTGGTTCAATTAAGAGCAATCTCGCCACTCATGTCGCTTTAGCGACATCAAACGTTACCCAGTCCATTACTATCCTCGGAGAAGGAGGAGCGGAAAAACTTCTCGGAAAAGGCGACATGCTCGTTCAATCTCCTCTCGTTAGCCGAGTTGGTCTAGTTCGACTCCAATGTGCCTTTATTCAAAGAAAAGAAATTGTCCGAGTTGTCGGGTATCTCAAAGAGCATTATTCAACCAACTATAGTGAAAGATTCCTCAATTTAGAGGAAGAAGCTGCTAAGGCCGGCCAAGCTGCTGTGATGAATGGAACTGTTTCAGCTTCACTCGATCCTGCTGAAGAAGCCAAATATCAAGGCATAAAAGAGTGGGTTATGGGCCAAGAATTTATGTCAATGTCACGCATTCAGGGTGAATGTGCGGTTGGCTTTAATCGCGCTCGTCGCTTCTTTACTCGTTTACAACAAGAAGGTGTTGTTTCCACTGATGTCGAAGCTAATCGAGGTTGCCGTGTCTTAATGCACGATACCACTAGTGGAAATTATGAAATACCAACCAGTGAAGATTACAGCTCAATAGGATAGAGGAAAATACATGAATTATTTTGTTAAAGCTAAATTGATTTCATTGCGTCGTATTACCTTATTGATTTTTACACAAAATATCATCCCCGATAACATCGATTTCCATCTCTATATTGGCGATAAGAGAAAAGAAACACTCAAAATTATCCGCCATGCCGCTAATCTGAATGTCAATTTTTATGAGTTAGAAATGAGCGAGGATTATCCTTTTGGGCATCGATGCTTTCTTTATATCCCTTCTTATCCTCTTCAAGTTATCGATAATTCACAGGCCATTCATTTTGCTGAAGCCGAGAACTTATTTTCTTGTCCCGAAGTTTCTTTTGGCAACTTCTATACCCCAGAAAAAACGACTTTCCGTGTTTGGGCCCCTTTATCGACTTTAGCGGTATTAAAAATTATCCGCGATGACAAACATTTTGATGTCTATCCGATGCAAAGAAAAGAAAAAGGCATTTACGAAATCTCGCTATCTGGTGATTTTGAAAATGTCAGTTATTGCTATCTTATTGAAAATAACGGTATGACTCGCCAAGCTCGTGATCCCTACGCTCGAGCGACCACATTGGATAGCCAATATTCGGCGGTTGTCGATCTCTCAAAGATAAAGAATATACCTCTTAAACATCCAAAAACGAAAATCAATAATCTCCTTGATTGTGTGATATATGAAACCAATGTTCGTGATTTTACCGAAGATAAACACACAAACATAGAACAAAAAGGAAAATACCTAGGTTTTGTGGAACCAGGACGTTCAACAGTGAAAAACCACCCTGCTGGTCTTGATTATCTCAAATATCTTGGCATTACCCATATTCAATTGAATCCGATTCTCGATTTTAGAGGAGTTCCTGATTTAAAAGTTAATCTAGGATATAACTGGGGATACGATCCAATCAGTTTCTTCGCTATCGAAGGCTCATATTCTAATTCCCCTGAAAAGCCTCTTGCTCGTATGGAAGAATTCAAGGCCATGGTGGAAGAATTACATGAAAGCGATATTCGGACCATTGTTGATGTGGTTTATAACCATGTCTATGAGTACTTTGAAAGCGATTTAGAAAAGATTGTTCCTGGATACTTCTTTAGAATAAAGAAAAACGGCATGTTATCCCAAGCCTCTGGCTGTGGAAATGATTTTGCTAGTGAAAAGACCATGGCGCGCAAAATCATCGTTGAAAGCGCCAAAAATCTCGTTGAACTTTATGATATTGATGGTTTCCGTTTTGATTTGATGGGATTACTCGACATTGAGACAATGAGAATTCTAGCCGATGAATGTCGGAAAATAAAAAGTGATCTGGTCTTCTATGGTGAAGGATGGAACATGGATGCCAACTTACCAGAAAACGAAAAGGCTTGTTCTGATAACGCTGCATTGTTGCCGGATTATGGATTCTTTAATGAGATGTTTCGCGATATCGCTAAAGGCCCAACTTTTCACGATAAGATAGCTCAAAAAGGTTTCATCAATGGAGATGTTGGTTATCGCTTTGGAGCAAATTTCATCTTTCATGGTTCTGTTATCAATCACTCCTATGAACCAAAATTTGTCTTTGCTCATCAATCAATCAACTATGTTGAATGCCACGACAACAATACACTTTTTGATAAATTGACTTTTTCCAATTTTGAAGAAGATGAAAATACACTCTATAAACGAATCAAGCTCGCAAATGCATTAACAGTTTTATCTTTTGGTGTCCCCTTTATTCATATGGGACAAGAAATTGGCTTGAGCAAATACGGACTCGATAATACTTACAATCGTTTGTATGTCAACAATATGAATTGGGAACAAGTCGACACTAATTTTGATATGGTATCCTATTTGAAGATGGTGATTGAGTTGAGAAAGAACGCTCTTCCCTATCTCAAACTAAATACTCAAAAAGACATCGCTAATCTCTTTGAAACTTTCTATTGCGATAATGGGCTACTTGTTTTTTACTCTGATAAGAAAGAACTACTTCAGAAATATCAAAAATTATTGATTGTTATTAACCCTACTAATGCTAATCAAACATTTCACACTGATGAATACTTTGCCTCGTTAACTTTAGCTAAAGAAGGCGAAGTGCTCACCAAAAACAACTTAATTCCACCGACTTCATTTAATATTTTATATATAAAATAAGATTGCGACTTTTCAAAGCTTTGCTCGATTATAATGATGATAATGGGGAGCTTTTATGATTAGTAGTGTTGTGATTACCGGTTATTTGAATGAGATTGTTAATGAAAAATTTCGTCTTATTAAAACAAGTTCAGAAGATGCCTTTCAGCCTTGCGAAGAATTAGTTTCATATATTCCTGTTTTGTATTGGACACGAGACCAGAAAAATCCTCTCTTATCAACCAAAAAAGGAGCCTATATCGTCATTCGAGGACATATAGAAAGCGACAATAATCTCGGTCTTTATATTCTCGCCGAAACCATACAATTGTCTAAATAGAAAAAAAGAATATAATATTCTTATGTTACATTACATCAAGGCGATCTTTTTTCAAGGGATTCCCATCCTTTGGGCTTATATTACGTGGATGAAACGTTATTCCAAACATCCCGACCGTTATCCACTTGCTTTGAGATATAAAAAACTATCAAAACTAACCCGTGCGGTTGCTAAAAGCTTAAATGTTGAATTTCATATTGAAGGCTTGGAAAACATTCCAAATGAGCCATACTATTTAGTGGCAAATCACCTCTCATTTTTCGATCCATTGGCTTTTGTATGCGTTCTTGATAAACCGATCAGTTTTGTAGCAAAGATGGAGAGCGAAAAAATGCCTTTTGTCGGCTTAGCGGTCAAAATTCTCAACGGCTTATTTATTAATCGAGATGACATCAAAGATTCGCTTAAGACAATGATGACTCTCACCGATAATTTGCAAGAAAAAACTAGAAATTGGTCAATTTTTCCCGAAGGGAAACGAAATTTTGACCAAATGGCGTTGTGCAGTGAATTCCATCATGGAACATTTAGATCTGCGACTCGCACCAATACTCCGATTTTACCAGCTGCTATTTTTGGTACTTCCCGTGTTTTGCAGACAAAGCCTGAATATAAGAAGTTTCCAATTTTCATCAAGTTTTTGCCTCCAGTGCTACCCCATCAATATGAAAATATGAATACTAAAGATATCGCAAAAAGTATTCAAGATTCGATTCAAAGAACTATCTCTTTCGATCTTCGTTTGAAAGATCACGAATATATGTCAAAACGTTATCCTCGTAAGTACCGCTTTAATCACAATGATTAATTAATATTATTTTTTCTTAAATATTTGGGATAACGGTTTTTTATAATTTTTCCATCGCTTTTTGCAATATCAATATTCAAAGAATCATATTTCATAAGGACAAAACCGTGTGGATTATTTAATGAGATGTAATTTCCTTTTAGATACTCTAAACTCTGGTGACGATCGAGACTAGTTGCTTGAAAAAAAGTATCTATGTATCGAGCGTAGTGGATATCGTATTTGATAACATTTCCACTGATCTCACCAATTTTTACACCGTACCGGATGATGGATAATCCTTTAATAGGGAAAAACTTTGGAATTCCAAAGAGGGTAGTTCCAAAGCAAATGACGTTTGGACAACCAGGAATTGATTTACTATAAGTCCTGAAGTTTGTCTCACGATTCATGGTAAAAGGTCGATATGGTTTTTTGATGTGACAAATGTAATGACCTTCTCCTGGAAAAATATGAGGGAAAAGATGAACGCCAATTGCCTTTTTAGTAGTGTAAAATAATTTATTGGCTTTGATTTGAGATAGTTGCGCATCGGTATGGGCTAATAAATGTTCAATTACTTCTTCATTTTCTTCATAGGAGAATGAACAAGTAGAATAGGACAACGTTCCACCTGGTTTAAGCATTTCATAAGCGATGATAATCAGATGTTTTTGAATATCCTGACACTTCAAAACCTTTTCATAAGTCCAATCCATTTTGATTAAATCATTTTTGCGAAACATTCCACTTCCTGAACACGGTGCGTCGAGGACAATTTTATCGAAAGTATCTCGATAATTTTGATATATTAATGAAAAATCATTTGATGTTATCATTGTGTTTCCGATTCCAAGTCTTTCAATATTTTCAAGAATTTTCCCCGCTCTAGCTCTTGAAATATCATTAGCGATTATCAATCCATGATTATTCATAAGAAAGGAAGCTTGGACCGATTTTCCTCCCGGCGCAGCACATAGATCCAAAACAGTATCATCTTCGAAAAACTCAAGTAAACTAGACACTGTCATCGCGGATGGTTCTTGCAAATAAAAAGCTCCTAATTCATGTTCCAAACTTTTGCCTAAGTCATAGATATTCTTATCATAAATAAACGCGTGTTGTGCAATAGGGTGTGGGATAACATTTGGATGGGAAAGTAAAAACTCGCAATCATTCATTTTGCGGTGATTTAATAGTACAGCGTGTTTTGAATCTTGATTGAAAGATGCGATGAGTGAATCGATTTCTTGATTTGTCAAATATTTCTGAAGATGCGTTTTAAAATTCATAGGTTTATTGTACAATAAAAGACAAGCAAAAAGTATTCTTAATACATGATGCTGTGTTAAGATAAGAATGAGGTAATTTTTTTATGAGAATGGTTGATTTAATTATTAAGAAACGCGATGGTCACGAATTGAGCGATGAAGAAATTCGCTTTTGGATTAGCGGATACGCCCAAGGAGAAATCCCTGATTATCAAAGCAGCGCCATGCAAATGGCGATTTTGTTCAAAGGGATGAGTCATCGCGAAGTTTCAACATTAACTGATGCAATGGAGCATTCCGGAGAAACCTTAGATCTCTCGATGCTAAAAGGCGTTAAAGTCGATAAACATAGTACTGGTGGCGTTGGTGATAAGACAACTCTTGTTCTTGGACCAATGGTCGCCGCCTGTGGCGCTACTTTAGCAAAGCTAAGCGGTCGTGGATTAGGACACACTGGTGGTACTTTAGATAAATTAGAATCAATTCCTGGCCTAACAATCGCTATCTCTGGACAGAGATTTATCGATCAAGTCAACAGCATTGGCATTGCGGTTGCTGGACAAACAAAGTCTTTAGTTCCTGCAGATAAAAAAATGTATGCACTGCGTGATGTCACTGGAACTGTCGAATCTATTCCTCTTATTGCTGCAAGTGTTATGTCCAAAAAACTCGCCAGTGGATCAGATGCCATTTTACTTGATGTCACTGTTGGCGAAGGTGCTTTTATGAAAAACATGGATGATGCTCGTGAATTAGCTCACATCATGGTGCAAATTGGAAATCGTTTAGGACGCGATACTCGAGCCGTCCTTTCCGATATGAGTGAACCTTTAGGAATGGCGGTTGGCAACTCTTTAGAAGTTAAAGAAGCTATTGAAGCTCTTCATGGACGTGGCCCAGAAGATTTAATGGAATTATGCTATACAGCTGGCTCAATTATGCTTGTCCAAGCCAAGTGCGCTAAAGATAAAGCTGATGCTCGCAAAAAACTTGAGGAAGTTATTGCTAATGGGTCAGCGTTCAAAAAGTTCTGCCAAATGGTAGAAGCCCAAAATGGTGATCTAAGCTATATCCTACATCCTGAAAAGTTTGAAGTGAGCAAAAATGTCATTGAATTAGTGGCAGAAAAAGATGGCTATGTTAAGTCCATCGATGCTTTAGAAATTGGTGAAAGCTCAATGAGACTTGGTGGTGGTCGCGCAACACTCGATGACATTATCGATATGTCCGCTGGCATTCTCCTCAATAAAAAAGTCGGTGACTTTGTCCATAAAGGAGACAAGCTTTGCACTGTTTATACTAATAAAGACAAAGCTGCCTATCTCCCAGTATGCGAAGATATTAAACACGCGTTTGTTATTGTCAAAGAACACGTTGAACATACTACAGTAATTAAAGAAATTATCGAATTGTAATATGCAGAAGCCTCTTGCAGATCAATTACGCCCTAATAATCTCGACGAAATGGTCGGACAGTCTGACCTCTTGAAAAAGGAAAGTGTCTTTCGTCGTGTCATTGAGGCTAATCACATTCCCAATATGATTTTCTATGGCCCTCCTGGGACAGGAAAAACAACCATGGCGAATATCATCGCGAAACAGAGCAACCTATCTCTTTATCGTTTAAACGGAACAACTGCATCAACAGAGGATATCAAAAAGATAATTGCCGACATAAATAGTGTCTTTACAAGTGAAGGAATCTTGCTGTATTTAGATGAAATTCAATATCTGAACAAAAAACAGCAACAGTCACTTCTTGAATTCGTTGAATCTGGTGACATAACTCTTATTGCTTCGACAACTGAGAACCCATATTTTTACATTTACCCCGCTTTACTTTCTCGATGCACTGTCTTTGAATTTAAGGCTATTCCATCCAGCGAAATTGCTAAAGGATTAAGACGAGCAATTCTAGAATTGAAGCTTGAAATTGAAGATGATGCTTTAGAATTATTGGCTGATTATTCAAATGGCGATATGCGAAAAGCCCTCAATAATTTGGACTTCCTTGAACACTCTCTTGGATTAAAAGATCGCCTAATTACCAAGCAAATCGTCGCTGATTTTATCGATAAGGGTAATATTTCCTACGATCGAGGAGAAGATAAACATTACGATAATCTATCTGCTTTGATGAAATCTTTGCGTGGAAGCGATCCTGACGCTAGTCTTTTTTATCTTGCTAAATTATTAGAAGGTGGAGATTTGATTGCCGCCTGTCGTCGTCTCTTATGCTCAGCTAATGAAGATGTTGGAATGGCATACCCACAAATCATATCGATTGTTAAATCAGCTGTTGACACCGCTTTGCAACTAGGAATGCCTGAGGCTAGATTACCCCTTTCTAACGCAGCAATTTTGATTGCCACTGCGCCAAAGAGTAATTCTGCTTTATCAATTGATCTAGCGATTGAAGATGTTCGAAAAGGAAAGGGAATTTCTGTTCCTAGATCTTTACAAAATACTCATTTTGATGGTGAAGAATCTACCCAAAAAGGACAGAATTATCTCTACCCTCATCAATATGCACACAACTGGGTAAAACAGCAATATTTGCCAGATGACATTAAACAATCGAAGTATTATATCTATAAAAACAATAAATTTGAACAGGCCCTAAAAGCCTATTGGGAAAAAATAAAAAAGGAATAGTCATGAAAGTAGTATTGTCAACAGTAAGTGAAGCCTCAGTAACAATTAAAGGAAAAACAGTGGGAAAAATCGGACGCGGTTTTCTTTTGTTAGTGGGCTTTACGGATGGTGATAATAAAGAAATAGTCGAAAAGATGGCTGATAAAATTTTGGCTTTGCGAGTTTTTCCTGATGAAAATGGATTGATCAATATCTCGCTTCAAGATGTTGGTGGTTCCATTCTCTCTATTAGTCAATTCACTCTCTATGGCAATGCAAACAAAGGAAGAAGACCTTCGTTTATCAATGCGTTAAGACCCAATGAAGCAGAACCTTTATATCTTTATTTCAATCAACTAATTGAAGAAAAATATGGAAAAATCTCTTCCGGATTATTTGGCGCGGATATGAAAGTTCAATCAATTAATGATGGGCCTTTTACCCTACTACTAGATAGTAAGGAGATATTTTCATGAAAGTATTAATCGGTTTATCCGGTGGCGTTGATAGCGCCGTCGCTGCTTATTTATTACAACAACAAGGCTATGAAGTGACAGCCTGCTTTATGCGAAATTGGGATGCTCTTGCGAATAACGATCAGTTGGGAAATCCGACTATCAATGATTCACAATGTCCTCAAGAAAAAGATTTCGACGACGCTGTTAAAGTGGCGAATAAATTAGGCATTAAATTGTTAAGAATTGATTTTGTTAAACAATATTGGGATGATGTTTTTTCTTATTTGTTAAAAGAATATAGGGCTGGTCGAACCCCAAACCCTGATATTTTTTGCAATAAATATATCAAATTTGGTCCCTTCCTCGATTATGCCAAAGATAATGGTTTTCCTTTAATTGCGATGGGTCATTATGCCAAAAGAATTGATCAAGATGGTAAAGCATTTATGCTCAAATCCTTTGATAAGAACAAAGACCAAACCTATTTTTTGAGCCAAATCAGTCAAACGCAACTTTCTTCCTGTCTATTTCCTTTAGGAGATATCGATAAACACGAAGTCCGAAAAATTGCTCACCAATTAGGACTGGAATCAGTGATGGATAAAAAAGATAGCACTGGTATTTGTTTTATTGGAGAAAGACATTTCCGAGATTTTTTGATGAATTATTTGCCGGCACAAAAGGGAAAAATAGTTGATGTCGAGACTCAAAGAATTATTGGTTATCACGAAGGTGCGATGTTTTACACCATTGGACAACGAAAAGGATTGGGTATTGGTGGAATTTCCGGAGAAGAAGCGAAGGGATGGTTTGTTGTAAATAAAGATGTAAAGAAAAACATCCTTTATGTCGCTTCCGGACAAGAATCCGATTATCTATACAGTGATTCTTGTACGGTGACGGATTTAAATTTCATAACTGATGTGCCCTTAGAAGGGAAACACCTAACCGCTAAATTTCGTTATCGACAAGCTGATTTAGGTGTCACCATTCATTTTATTGATGATAAAATGTTTGAGCTTATCTTTGATAAGCCATATAAAGCTGTCACCCCTGGACAAGCCGCTGTTCTTTATGATGGCGAAATTTGTTTAGGTGGTGGTTTAATTGAACATATTTTTCGCAATCAAAAGCAAATAGATATCTAGTTTTTATCATATTTATGTGATAAATTAACTTTAAGCAGGAAAAGAAATCTATTAGAGCTTTTTTTAGAGAATATCGGTCGGTGAAAAGATATAGAAGCAGATAGATGGGCCACTTCCCAAGACGCGGGCAATGCCGCCGGTCTACTACCGCATAGTAATAATTAAGAGCAATACGCAATAGCGTGTGAATAAGGATGGTAACGCGGTTATTAATCGTTCCTTAAGGAACGTTTTCTTATCTATGGAGGGAAATTATGAAAAAATTAACAGCTGATCAA
>JAEZUH010000090.1 GCA_023443485.1 Bacillota bacterium
TCTCTTGTCAGTGAAATAGCTCGTAGTTTATAGTATTAAAGTGCTTTTCACATAGGGGTGTAGCACAATGGCAGTGCAACGGTCTCCAAAACCGCTGATGCGAGTTCGATTCTTGTCACCCCTGCCAAAATTGTTGAATATGTTCCCTAAATTTGAGCTCTTGGAACTATAAGTTCTAGAATCTAAATTGGGGGACTTTTTTTGTTTATTCACGCCATTGTTAGTAAGATAATCTCGAAATATTAGCAAAAACGAACCAAAAAAATTAAAGGCCGCAGTATTAAACAAGATAATACGATTGTTTTATTTTTGGAGACTAAAAAACAAATTCAAAAAAAGTCTTGTCTTTAATGTGCACAACAAAGTTTATACTGACTTTGCATTGATGTGCATTTTGTTTACGACCATTCATGAATTTTTATTTGGGAGTTCTTGGCGTAATCAGTATTAGCCAAAAGGGGGTAATATATATGAAAATGATTAACAAAAAGTTGGCTTTTTGCTTGCAGGGATGACTCTTGCAATAAGCATCGGCATGATTTCTCAACAGTCTTTTGGAGTTGCCAAAGCCGGCACAGTTAGATGGAACTGGATTGAAAATGTATCAGAAATCACAGATGGCAAAAAGTATGCCATAACCTTTGATGGTAATTATTTGATACCTGGCGCATACCCTGGAATTAGTCCTTTAAGTGACACATTTAATAGCTTGACCGCTCCTTGGGAGTCTACAGCTTGGACATTTATCAATGTTGGCGAAAACCAGTGGCACATTACTGATGGAACTAACTGGATAAAGAATACATATAATGGCCCAGGTGGATTAAGAACTCAAACAGACGAGCCTACCATGTATTGGACTGCTGCGATGGATGGGACAAATATTAATTTAATAAGCAGTTATGATGGAAACCGTCAAATCTCGTACTTCGCTCAAGAAGATGACTGGCGAACACTTTCGGCAATCAGCACTGGCAATGAACTTCAATTGTACGAATATGTTCCAACTTTGGAATCAATCGAAATTAAGACAGCGGCTTCACAACTAGTCTTTCCATTAGGTGGAGCGTTTAATAATGATGGTCTTGTTATCAATGCAATCTATGATGATGAATCAGTTTCTTCCATCAGTTCTGGATTTGTTGTGAGTGGTGTTGATACATCAATTCTCGGTCAACAAAACGCCACGATTGTTTTTGAAGATGCAACATTAGATTATGATGTTCGTATCACTCTTGACGGGACTTCGGCCACTGATGCAGAACAAGCTACTGCCTTTGCTAATGCTGTTATGACTGGTGTTGGCAACAACGCTGCTGGCCATTGCACAGCCGCCTATAATGAACTTAATGAAGAATATGGGTATATGTCTGCCGGAGCAAAAGAATTGTTTAATACAAGTGAAGACGAGCTATTCGTTAATGCCCGCCTTCGTTTTGCATATTTATCGAGTTGGGTGGGATCAAGTTCAGGAAGTGGGCATTTGTTCTCCGCTTATTCAGCAAACAGAGCTTCACTAATTGTGACACTTATTGCTCTTGTTTGTTCAACATTTATAGGTGGTTATTTCTTAATCAAAAAGAAAAGAAAACACTAATAATCTTTATTTCAAGTGTTAAAAATTTGTTCTTTTAACGGCAAAATTATATTAGTTAATAAATTATGTTCATCGTGAACATTAAAGGTAGATCGAAAATAGTTTTCGACAGCATTTCCTTTCAAAGCGAGATTGTGAAGTTTGGCATAATTCAGTAATGCATCATAGGCATTACCAATGTTTTGATAAGTTCCACGGTGATAGGTTTGAATTCCGTGAATCGATGGAAATACGCTACATTCTGGTGTTGGATCCTTCACCATTATCAACATTTTAATTTTAATATTTTCGAATTGTGGAATCAGAGTTTCAAACTCAATAAACGAAACGAAATCGCTTTCGAGAACACATCCCTTCTTTAAGGTTTCTAATAAAAAGCAGGATAATTGATTCTCAATATCAGCGATGTCTTTTGCTACTAACTCTCTTGTTAAACAATAAACTGGTTTTGTTTTGACCTCGCTAATTGAATAATTGTTCGTATCGAGGAAACGCAGTTCGCTAATTTTGATTTGCTTATCGAGAAGAGCTCTTTTGGCCTTTAAATCACTGATATATGAGCGAATATCAAAGTCACTTTCAAAGTATTTTTTAATTTGTCTCATGCTGAGTCCTGCTTGGCGCATATCAATAATGTGAGTAATTTCACTGATATTATTCACGTCAAAATAACGATAACCAGTCATCTCATCAATTTTGGCGGGTTTGATAAAACCATATTGCTCGTAATAACGAATGGTAGTAGTGCTCACTCCCAAGAATTTTGCTACCTCGGCGATTTTAAATAAATCATTATTTTTCATTTTTTAAAAAGGATATTGCCTTTAATGTGCGCATCAAAGTTTACAATAAGTATAGCTTATAAAAAAGTTCATTCAAACTTTAATAAGGAGAAATGAATAAAAATGAAAAAATATCTTAAACCAAATACCTTTCCTGCTTTTTTAACGAACTTATTTTTAATTGTTTTCGGGGTTATCACTTTTTTAGGCAATGGTGCTACCTTGAACGTAACAAATAGTTCAGTTGAAAGCTATTCTATTCCTGAACTCGTGAAACATGAAGTTCCTTCAACTTACAACATTTACTTGCCAGGCAACCAAGAAGGCTATTCATTAGTAGCCAAAAATGGTAGTAATACAACTGTTACATATGGGGGTCTTTTACTTTCATTTTCACTTTGTTTGCCTCGCATTCGAAGTCCTCTCCTCTTGTTAAAATCAACGGGTCGCAGGTTGAGGTTACCAGTGGAGAGGAATATTTGATTTGGAATATCAATCAACATATAAACATTACAGTCGAAAATGTCATCATCAATACCTACACCATTACATGGGATGTTGATGGTGATTCATCGACAACAGAAGTAACGCACGGGGATCTTCCTGCTTTTGAGGGAACTCCAATCAAAGCATCGACAGATACCGAAATGTTTACGTTTAGCAGTTGGACTCCGGAGATCGTTACTGCAACTGAAGATACGACCTACACAGCGCTTTTTGAAACGAAATCAATAAAAATTGAATCGCCCGAACCAAATGAAAGCAATGGTGAAGTGGATGCTGAATTAATTGTTCCCGAAGGCATTTCCCCTGATGCTATTCTTGTCGTAAAAATATTAGAATCAGTCACCGAAAATGTTGCCATTCCTGACAAAAAAGTAATCTTTAAAATATATAATGCCGCCCTCCTCGATGAAGAAAACAACGATATCAGTGAGTCCGTGTCTTCGGAGATGACATTGAAATTTGCAATTTCCGGAAAAGTTGGATCAACGTGAAGGAATTCAAATTGTCTTTGAGGGAGATACAGAACCTCTTTCGTACACTCTTGAAGAAAATTACGTTTCTTTTGATACTGATAAATTAGGCAATTTCGCTGAGATTGTTGATGTCAAACCAAGTTCAAATTTTGCTATCGTTATTACGATAAGTTTTATCAGCGCTTTCTTGTTAGTGTTTATTAGTTTTCACCTTCTCGTTTTGATTCGAAAAAGACAAAAAGAAGAAAAAGACAAACAGAATAGTAATGTCTAAATAGAATCACGATTTGCATTTAATTAGCAAAACGAGTTATTACACTTAACCATTAATTGATTTCGATAAAAGAAATTACACGATAATGTCAATTTAGTCACATTCTACTTTTTAAGTGTTTGAATTTCGAAAATTGTATTGATTCAAAATGAAACTTTTTCCAATAATTATCTATCAGGATGAAACATAGAATAGTTTTACCATTAAAGATGCTACCTTAAAAAGGTTTTAGAGTATAATCTAAATAAAAGGGAGGACATGGAAATATGATCTTATATCAGAAAATAGCAAGCAAATTAGCAATTGAGAGAGACTTTGATATTAGAAGTAACGAGATACCTGTTTCATCTTGGCTAGATGTCGTTAATCCTAGTAGTGAAGACTTAGATTTAATTGTTCAGAGAACTGGGATACCTTTAGATTTCTTACTGCCCTCTTTAGATCCTGCTGAATCAGCTCGTGTTGACATAGAAGATGACAACACCCTTATTGTTTTAGATGTTCCTATTGAGTTAATAACGGAAGAGGAAAAAAAGTCGAAAAAGAAACCGGATTACAAAGTTTCTTATGAGACGAATCCTTTGATTGTTGCCTCAAATTCGAATTATATTGTTACGATTTCAAAAGTTGATACTGGTCTTCCTGGCTTTGTGGCGAGCAAGACCAAAATTGTTGAACCGAACAAACACGTTCGTTTATCGCTTCAAATTTTATTTCGATTAGCTCAGCAATTTATCACATTCTTAAAAAGAATGGATAATGAATCGAAGTTCATCGAGAAAAAACTCCGCTCCTCTTTAAAAAACAAAGAGATTTTTGAACTGATGTCATTAAATGAAATGCTCGTCTATTTTTCTACCGCTTTAAATGGTAACAAAAATGTTCTAGAAAAACTAAAAAGATTACCCCAATACAAACAATATGAAGATGATTTCGATTTGATGGAAGATGTGCAAGTTGAATTTAATCAAGCTATTGAAATGTGCTCGGTATTCCGTGACATTTTGAGTGGAATGATGGATGCATTCGCTTCAATCATTTCTAACAACTTAAACATTGTGATGAAGACCCTTTCTATCATCACTATTGTGATTTCCATCCCAACTTTAATCGCTTCGTTCTTTGGCATGAATTTCGCCTCTATGCCTTTTTATAATTCGGATAATGCATTCTGGATCGTCGTGGCTGTTTCAGCCGGTATAGCGGCAATCGGAGCCATTGCCCTAGCCTTTCTTGATAAATTTAGAAGAAAATAATTCTATCGGAAAACAAAGACAAATTGTTATCAATTATTTGAGAAGGGTTCGCCCTTCTTTTTTTATAAAAAAGTGTCTCGAGGAGAGACACATTTTTGACCACTTTGATGAAAGTACTGTTTATAGTATTGTGATATTGATATTGCCAGTGGAAGTATGGGCTTTAAATAGTCCGGTTCCTGATCCAGATGGAACATGAACACTTCCAGTTGATGATGAACATTGGAATGTCTTTGCTGTAAGCAATGTTCCGGTAATGTTCCCAGTTGAGCTATTAACATCAATATTTACAGCATCAGAAGCTTCAAATTTGACATCTCCAATTGAGGTATCTAGATCCATATCACCAGAACAAATCACATCCTTTAATGTGACACTGCCTGTAGAAGTGCGAATCTTCAATAATGAACAGGTTACATCATCGAGATAAACATTACCGGTTTCGGATTCAATTTCGATAGGATTTCCTGATCCATTTTTCAAAATAACATTTCCAGTATCAGATGTGATTTTTACATCATCAGAAACAAAATTTTGAAAAACCACATCTCCGGTATTGGTTTCGATATTGACATCACTGATAGTAAACCCATCGGTGAACATAATATCTCCAGTATTATTTAAGATAGAAATTTCCGAATAAGATACATTTGGTAAACTAATAGTGATAGAAGTATTTTTTAGAATTGGACCATTTTTAAACCAATCCCACCAGCCGATATATTGGTATGTTGATTTTATGGATAAAGTTCCATCGACAATAGTGACTGTGTGAGGAGCGTTTTTCAGTTCTTCACAGACAACAGTAATTTCGGAATCCTCAGAATATTTGAATTCAATATCACCAATATTTTCATCGATATCGATTTTTGTCACAGTTTCATTAAATGAAAATGGACTTTCTAAATATTCATGACGATCTAATGATGTGAAATTGCCTTGAAAAGCATTCACTCCAATTACTCCAACAATGATTCCGGTAACGACTAAAGCTCCAGCGATTGATAATGCGACGATTGCTACTTTTTTCATAGTTATTTCCCCTTTCCCACAAAGATTTTTTTAATTCCAATAATAATCTTTGCCCCTAATTGTGCGATTAATTTTGTTAAAGCTACGAAGGCAAATCCTAAGATGATGGATAAGCCGACGCCCACCAAACCAGCTCCTAAGAAGAATGTGGCTTGTGGTGCTGCTCCGACGGCGAAGGTGGTAAAAGAACCAATTACAGCAGCGAGACCTCCTACCATAAAGGCCAAATCAGCCGCCCATAAGGCAACGATCATTGACCAGAAAGCGATATAAAGAGAGAAACAAACAGATAGTAGTGCTATTCCAAGAGAAACCCAAATCGGTGAACCTAAGACAATTAGGACAATTTCCCAACTCTTCAATTTTCTTTTTGGTGTTACCTTCTCTTTGACCAACTTGGAAATAGGTACTTCTTTAAGTAGTGTGTTTACAATACTTTCCACTGATCCAAATGATTCAATAATGGTTTCTTCTGATTTGCCATCTTCGATAGCGTCATCAATCAATTCATCATAATAACTGATGGTACTTTCAATGGTTTGAGAAGGAAAACCCGACATTCCCTCCCTTAATTGTTTAAAAAACTCTTCACGTTTCATTCATCTTTCCCCCTCGTGATAAACTTATATATAGTCAATATTTCTTTCCAATCTTCGGAGAAATCGTCAATTCTTTTTAACCCATCTTTTGTAATGTGATAATATTTGCGAAGTCTTCCATTATGTTCGAAAGAGCGAACGGTTAACAGGTGCGACTCTTCAAGCCTTCGTAAGATTGGATACAACGTGGACTCTGATATTTCGATCAATGGCGACAAATCTTTTATAATTTGGTAACCATATGAATCCTCATCTTTGATAGATGCGAGGACACACACATCGAGCAAGCCTCTTTTGGTCTGATTGTCCATAATTTACCTCCTGACGAGATATACTATACAACACATAGTATTACGCAATCAATAGTATTTTAA
>JAEZUH010000019.1 GCA_023443485.1 Bacillota bacterium
GAGTATACCCAAGCAATACTACCCTGAGAATTAATAGTCCAGAAATCGCAATCCATTTGACGATTTGATGAAGGTCAAGTTTTATTTTCAATCTTCCTCTCTATTCATTTTCCAAATAACCCGATTATGGATAAACAAATTTGATTTTTCAATTTGAGCTTAAGCATTTTTCTCATTGTAAGGTTTTGCTTGTGTGTAATACATTTTTGAGTACAGACCATTTAATTTGATTAATTGGTTGTGATTCCCCTCTTCTTCAATTTGTCCATGATTTAGAACAATAATTCTCTCTGTATTCATAACGGTAGAAAAGCGGTGAGAAATCAATAAAACAGTTTTATTATTTGATGAATTAATTAAATTTTTATAAGTTTCTTGTTCTGCGAATACATCTAATGAAGCGGTAGGCTCATCCAAAATCAACACTGGTGAATTTCTAATAAATAAACGCGCTAGGGCGATTTTTTGCCATTGGCCGATGGATAAATCAACACTTTCTTCGTTAAAAACACGTCCGAGTATTGTTTCATACCCATTTGGTAATTCTTTAATAAATGTATTAGCACCGCTTTTTTGAGCTGCTTTATAAATATCTTCTTTATTGTTTATTTTATTTATTGCCCCAAATCCAATATTATCAAGTATAGAAAGATAGTAATGAATATAGTCTTGAAAAATCACACTAATCTTGTCGCTTATTACTAAAGGATCAATTTTAGTAATATCAGTACCATTGAAAGTTATTTGCCCACTTGTTGGGATATAAAGTCCACAAATCAACTTTATAAGTGTGGATTTTCCGGAACCATTCACACCAACTAAACCAATTTTTTCGTTAGGGGATATGGTTAATGAAACATCTTGTAATGCCGGCAAGGTAGTATTTGGATAGATAAAAGTAACATGTTTAAATTCAATTGTTGGTGGAGAATCGGAAAAAGTGATAGGATAATATTGTCTGGGCTTTTTTGAAGAGGGAAGCTGAATGAAGTTGAAATAGTTTTCCAAAAAAAGATTTTGTTCGTATAAATCTGCAAGGCTTGAAAGAATTATCCCCAATGATCCTTGTGCTTGAAGTATTGCTGTGGAAAACATAACAAGGTCTCCAATCGTAAAGATACCTTGTATAACATAAAAAATTATGTATATGTAAAGAGCATAGTAACCTACTTGGGAAACAATCTGAACAAATGTGCCTTTCTTAATCTTTCGCGTAATAATTTGTTTATTTTGTGAGAGAAATTTATATTGAATTTCTTCATATCTTTTTATTAGAACGGGCGCAAGGTAAAACAATCTTAATTCCTTAGCGCTTTCTATATCGGTGATTAATCTTGCAAAATAGTTGGATAAGCGATAATCTGGTGCTCGATTTTTCTGTAATGAAAAGTTTTCGTTGCTATATGAAATTTGAACAAATAATGTTGGTAATGTGATAATCAATAAAATGATAACAATAAGGATGTTTAATTTTATTAAAATAGCTAGCAAAGAAATAAAAGTAACCACTCCACTAATAAGTGCCATTGTCTGATGTAATAAGGTCAGTGGCCTATAGCTTGAGTCTTGTTGGGCTCTTTGTAAAACATCATATAATTTTGGATCTTCATACAAATAATAATCAAATGAAGATGCCTTTTCGAAAATGCTTTTATTCACAGTTAAATTGAGTCGATCTTTCAAAATGCTCTGAATTAACTGAGAGGTGGAAGAGAGAACATAGTTTAAGCACCCAATAGCTAATAGACATAATGTAAGTAATACTTCTTTAGTAAATATCTCTGGATCTTTAATCCCTCCAGAAGATAAATTATCGATTATTTGTTTACTTAACAATATACTGATTGCCGGAATGATTGAAAGTAGACTAGTAATACTTACTAATAAAAGGGTACAAACTTTATTTGCTTTCCAAATTAAAGAAAAAGACAAAAGAAAGCTCTGTAAGGTTTTTTTTAGTCGACCAATCTTCATAATTCACAAAGTAGTTATCTGGTTTTATTACTTCAAATTAAATACAAGTTATCATTTAATAAACAAAAATATTAATCAGGAAAAGAATTGCTTAAATCTAGTATTGAATCGATAATATCAATTTCGTGGGCAATTTTTTCCGGAGATAGTTTTAGCAAATTCGAGTTTTTTAACAATTTATTGGCTTTTAATCTTATTGATGCCTTAACTTGCAATTTGAATGCCTTACAATGAAACATTGTCCTGATTCTTGGGTCATTATTTTGCTGCCAATTAAATCCAACACAAGTTGGGCATCTTGTTAAAAAGATACAATCCCTACATTTTTGAGGTTCCCAACTTCCATCGTCTTTAAAATAATCTGGAAGAGAATCTACTTCAGTTATCCATGAGGAAAAGCGATGACATGGATATTCCTTTCCATCAGTGTCAACCATTACCATCTCGTGCCCTGCCCCACACCACCGGGAGAAATGGGCTCCTTCGTGTAAATTGTCGTGCGCTGCTTGAGAAAGACCATCCAAATTTTCATTTACTATTTTTGGGGGGAATAATTCGTCGTGCTCAGAATAATAATCGACCAAACGAAAAAGATTTTCTTCATATATTTCTAAGAGTTCTTCCTCCCTTTTCTTATTGCCCCATATGTTTTCAAATACAATATTTGCTGTAAACGGAATTCGCTTTTCTTCTAAGTCTATGATGCTATCAGCAACATATGGAATAGATTCTGCACTTATAGTCATTTTTACAGGTTGATCAGGATAATTTTCCAAAAAGAAGGGTATGTTATTTATTACCGTATCATAAGAATTACAGCGGTTGATATCATGTGCTTGTTTATTTCCATCAAGACTAATTCCAGCCTTTACACAATGTTTGTTAGTTATCAACCAATTTTTGATCTCATCAGTTAACAAAGTGCCGTTTGTTGTAATAAAGAACAAATGGTTTTTCGTCCAGTTTCTTTTATGAAACCACTCGACAGTATCCACAATAAGTGGAAAAGCAAGCAATGGTTCTCCACCAAAGAATTCAAAAACCACAGCATTGTGGCCATCTTCCATTAGCATATACTTTTCAATGGATTTTGTTGCGATTTCAAAACTCATGTTTTTATCAGTCTTCTCGTGTTCATAACAATAAAGGCATCGCAAATTACATTTATGAGTTACTACTAATGTAACAGATCTTCTTTTTTCAATAAAACCGGAAGAAGTCGACAAATCATAAATCGGCATAACAACTCCTTAGTTGGAAGCCTTATGATTAAGGC
>JAEZUH010000045.1 GCA_023443485.1 Bacillota bacterium
ATTCACTCTTCCGGCCACCCAGCAAGACAAGAATTGCGATTACTTCTAAAGATTATTAAACCAAAGTATTTTATGCCGATGCATGGTGAATACCGTATGTTGAGATTGCATGCTGAACTGGCCTCAACAGTCGGTGTTCCTCTTGATAAATGTTTTATTTTAGATAATGGAGACACAATCACCATGGCATATGGAAAAGTTACGCCTGGTTATCAAGTAGAACACGGAAATACCTACATCGATGGCAAAGATATCACCGGTTTAGCTGATGCAGTTATCGCTGATCGTCGAATCTTAACTGAAGATGGAATGCTCACTATCGCAATTTCTGTTGACAGTAGAACTAATGGTCTTATCGTTCCGCCTACCTTTTTTGCAAAAGGCATCATTAACCAAGGCAATGCTAAAGTCATGGAAGAATGTCGTGGTTTAGTGGAGACCGCTATTCGTGACAAATTACGTAGCAAGACTAGTTTCAGTGAATTGAAAGCAGTAATCAAAAAAATTGCTGGAGATTATTTATTTACTAAAACAGCTAGAAGACCAATGATAATCCCAGTCATAATGTCAAAGAACTAATATGTTTATCTTAGCAAGTCAATCTCCTCGAAGACATGAATTAATGAAGAGAATTGTTTCTCATTTTGTCGTTGAGGTTAGTTCAATTGATGAAAGTGAGTCACTATATCTCCCTCCCGCCCTAGCTGTTAAAGATATCGCTTTTCGAAAGGGCGAAATCATCGCCAAAAAACATCCAAACGATATCGTTATCTCTGCCGACACAATTGTGGTGTTAGATAATCAAATTATTGGAAAACCAAAGGACGAAGAAGATGCTTTTCGAATTTTGAAAACATTGTCCAACAAGATGCATACAGTAATCACCGCTTTTTGTATTTTTTATCAAGGCAAGGCGATGGAAAGAAGCGTTCATTCTCAAGTGATAATGAACCAATTGAACGATGAACTAATTAATAAATATATTGAAAGCAAAATTCCTTTGGACAAGGCCGGTGCTTATGGGGTTCAAGACAATAAAAAATTCCCAATTGTAAAGACTGTAATTGGGAGCCTCGATAATGTTGTTGGGTTTCCGGTTGAAGAAATAAAAAACGACTTACTGAGAAGTCATTTGCTATAAAAATAGAAAAATAATCGAGAATTAGATGGATTTCTCGATTTTTTCTTTTATCTCATCCGCTCCATTATCGATAACTAAAATTACTTTTTGAGACATGAGAATGACAGATGAAACTCCTAAGGTTTTCAATTTATTTTGATTGATAAGAGAAGTATCTTTTACTTCAAGAGTAAGTCTTGAACGGGATGCTGAAACGCTAATAATGTTGCTATTTCCTCCGAGAGAATTTATCCAGTCAACCCCCTCAGTTATTGAGGTGGTCTTTTTCTTATTTTGCTTGATTCGAGGAAGAACTAATAAAAAGAATAAAGTCACCAAAATAATAAAAATAATCGCTAAGCAAATCCATATAGCGTAAGTGCGAAGAAAATTGCTGAAGTCAACTTGCAAATCTGAATAGACCATCTTATTTAATGAAACTCCTTCTTAACGATTTGATGTATTTATATTCTGGCGAATGTAATAAATGAACCATCTTGCTTGAACGATAAACCTCTAAACGAAGAGCATTGTTCTGATTAATCACTACATTATCGAAACCAATCAAAGCTTCTTTAAAGCTTCCGGAAAAAGTGATTTTTGAATCGCCAGATATCACTAATGAGGCGCCCAAAGAACGATTGATATTGTTTTGAATCGTGGCTATTTCAGTCAACTCAAGAAGATCTAAAGAGTGGTCAATCAAAGAACCACCAAGTGATTTGTTATAGGCTGAACTTCCAAGTGAAGATGAAACGATCAATCCATTGCCTCGATATGTTTCTAATATTTCACAATCTATTTCCACATCGCAAATTAAAGTGTGGAAAGGATTTTCTAATCTAATTTCATTAACAGCATAAATGGTTTCAACACCATTTTCGGTTAAAATTTGGCCCTCTAAAAGATGATGAGAACTCTCTTCAAGCTTATTCTCTTCCAATAAACTGAAAAGTTGATGAATATCATTTGGATGGAAATCATAGAAGAATCCGAGATTCCCCGCTCCTACTCCGAGAAATTTAACTGATTGAATTTTGGGAAGAAAATGATGAACGGCTCTTAAGAAAGTGCCATCCCCACCAACAAATATTACAACATCAGGGTTGTCGTTATCGATTGTCAAGCCATGAGAGATCGCTTCGTTAATTATTAATTTATCGATGTCACCGATTGGCTTATGTTCATTAACAAATACTGCTATTTTCATGGTTGTCTCCTAAACTATGTTATCATTATATCGCACCTTCTCCTAAGGAGTTAACAAATGTCTCGAGAAATTGAATATGAAAAAAGAGTTTTAATTAATGAAGACCAATATCAAAAGATTCTTCATTTTTTTCTAGATAAATATCCAGATAATAGATGTTTCAAACAAACAAACCATTATTTTGACACACCTTCCTTTGACTTCAAGGTAAAAGGAATAGTTTTTCGACTTCGCAAAAGTGTGAAAAAACCCGCTGAATTAACTCTAAAAATTAAGGGGTCAAATGGTGATCTTGAAATTAATCAGAATTTAACCTCAAAAGAAGAGATTTGCCTATTTAATGAAAAAACAATTCCTGAAGGCGAAATAAAAGACTATTTATGGAAGAGGGGTTTATTGTTTTCTTCTCTTAATTTAGTAGGGGCTTTAGAAACCTGTCGAATGGAAGCAAAAATTAACGACTATCTCATTGTTATCGATAAAAATATTTATTTTGATATTTGCGATTACAACTTAGAAATTGAAGCGGAATCAATTAAAAGAGCGGAATCCATTATTTTAGAATTGTGTGATTTCTTTGGACTTGAATATAAAAAAGACTACTCAAGCAAGAGCAGTCGATTATTTAAATACTTAGAAATGAAATAGGCTATTTTGGGCAAGAGAGATTGTTTTGGACATGCTCACAATTCTCGTAGTTAGGACATTCACCTGAACGGCATGCCCATTCTGCTATTCTTCTTGCATGCGGAATGAAAACACGAATTTCGTCTGGATTATATCCGACTTGAATGCGTCGGTCATCCACCATGATTGGTCTTTTTAAAATCGAAGGATTATCGCGAATAAAAGAAATAAGTTCTTTTACAGACATTGATTCAACATCAACATTTGATTCTTTAATTATTTTTGATCTTTCAGAAATGATGTCTTCAGTGCCGTTTTCTGATTTAACAAGTATGTCAGTCAATTCCTTCTCATTTAATGTTGCAGCAAAAATATTTTTCTCGACGTAAGGTATTTTCTGGTCATCGAACCATTTTTTTACTTTACGACAACTACTGCAAGATGGAGAAGTATAAATTTTTATCATAATTTCACCTATTTGTAGTATACAACAAAGACACTTTTTCCTCGTATACTTTTTTTAAAATGATTAAAGAAACATCTTTGTCCCAATCAAAGATTGAAAACTAAGCAATCATTAACTAAACTATTAGCAAGTAAAAAGAGGCAGAAATATGGCAGATAGAATATTAACTGGAATCAAACCGACTGGTCAATTGACCTTAGGAAATTACATAGGAGTTTTAAAGAATTTGCCAAAAATGATGGATCGTGGCGAATGTTTCATCTTTATTGCGGACTTGCATGCCTTGACATTGCCAATTGAACCAAAAGTTTTGGAACAAAATAGCATCGACATTGCTTCCTTTTATCTTGCGGCTGGGCTTGATCCTGAAAGAGTTGCTTTATTTTTACAAAGTGATGTTTCTGCTCATGCTGAAATGAACGCCATTATGCAAAATTATCTATATATGGGTGAGCTTTCTCGAATGACCCAATTCAAAGAGAAGTCCGCCAAGATGAAAGAATCTGGAATAGGTCTGGGCTTATTCGCTTATCCTGTGTTAATGGCTTGTGACATTATTCTTTATGACGCAAATACCATCCCTGTGGGAGAAGACCAAGTTCAACATGTCGAACTTACCCGAGACTTAGTTAATCGTTTCAACCAACGTTATGGTGATATTTTACAAATGCCAAAAGCGGTGATTCCAAAAGTTGGCGCTCGTATTATGTCTTTATCTGACCCAATGAAAAAGATGAGCAAGTCAGATCCCAAGGGTGATATATATTTAAAAGATGATATTGAAATAATTCGAAAAAAGATTATGTCCGCTGTCACTGATTCTGGCAGTGAGGTCAAATATGATGTCGAAAATAAACCTGGAATATCTAACCTATTAACTATTTACGCATCGTTAAAGGATATTTCTATTCAAGAAGCTGAAGAACATTTCAAAGATTATCGTTATGGTGACTTTAAAAAAGAAGTTGCTCAAACAGTAGTTGATGAGTTAGAACCTTTCAAAAAACGATATGAGGCAATCATCGCATCAAAAAGCTATGTTAAAGCATTAAGAGATGGTGCAGCAAAGGCTTCTATTGTCGCTACTAAAACTTTAAATCGCGTAAAAGATGCTGTTGGGCTTCTACGGACAAAATAGTATAAAACACCTGCAATTTAGAATGATTTTAAAAAAAGGTTTGGATTTAAGCCAAACCTTTTTACTTAAATAAAGTTTATAATCCAAGCAATTCTTTGAAGTGCTTATAAAGTATGTCGGGTTTTTCTTCGGCTGTTCTTTGATCTTTACCAACAATTCCAAAATAGAACTTAACTTTTGGCTCAGTTCCGCTTGGGCGGACACAGATTGTATTTCCATCGGCGAAGAACAGTTTAACCAAATCACTTTGAGGTAACGAAATTGGAGTTTCTTTTTTACCTACTATTGATATCTGTTTTTGATAATCTTCAATCTTCACAACTGGTACACCATCAAGTTCAGAAGGTGGGTTGTCGTGCAATCGACTCATCAGTTTATTCATTGAGGCAAAACCCGTCGATCCGGTAAATTCAATTGAGAAAATTTTGTCGACATGCCATCCAAATCTTTCGTTTAATTCTTTCCACACAACATCAAGTGCTTTGCCTTGAAGATGATAGAAAAGCGCCATTTCACAATAAAGTAAAATTGCCTGACATCCATCTTTGTCTCTGGCAAATGGAGCGATTAGACAACCATAGGATTCCTCATATCCAAATTCGAAATGAGGTCCGCCATTCTTCTCATAATAATCAATGCGATTACCAATAAATTTGAAACCTGTCAAAAATTCTTCAACTTTGACTCCATAGGACTCTGCTACTTCTTTGCCTAAAGAAGAGGTGACAACAGTGGTATACATTACTCCATTACTAGAGAGGAGGTTTTTCTTTTTTCTTTGAGAAAACAAATAGTCAATTAGCATCGCGCCTGATTGATTACCAGTAAAAGTTTGATAAGTTCCATCACTGGCTAAATAGGCAAGTCCGACTCGATCACCATCAGGGTCAGTCATAACGGCAAGCTGAGCGCCGATTTCTTTTGCTAACTTAATTGGTTCGATGTAAGAACGTGGATCTTCAGGATTAGGTGAAAGTGTTCCAGAAAAATCTGGGTCTGGTTCCACTTGACTTAAAACGGGGGTGACATCATATCCTAAATCTTTAAATATGCGCATCGCATTGACATAGGAAGTTCCATGATTAGGAGTAAAAACAACTTTGAATCCTTTCTTTGGCAAATCGGGATTAACCGATATTTTTTTAACTAAGTCAACATATATATCATCGATGGAATTATCAAGAACTTCATTGACCCCTCGTGGGGTGACAGGAGTATAATCCACAAATAATTCATTTGGTAAGGAGTTGATTAAGTCAACCAATCGAGCAATCTTTTCAGGAACTAATTGACATCCTGTTTCATCGTAAACTTTATATCCATTGTAATTTTTTGGATTGTGGCTTGCGGTAATCATAATGCCGGCACAGGTTCTAAGATGCCTAACGGCAAAAGAAAGCTCTGGGGTGGGTCTTAAACTATCAAATATATAGGTATTGATTCCAAAATCATTGAGAACTTGAGCAGATAATAAAGTAAAAGCTCTTGATTGATGGCGGTTATCATGGGAAATGACAACTCCTTGAGTCTTTGCTTTGGGAAATTTTTCTAATAAATATAAAGCGAATCCAATAGTGGCTCGACGAACTGTAAAAACATTTAATCTATTGGTCCCTGGGCCCAAGATACCTCTCATTCCCGCTGTTCCAAATTCAACATTTTTAAAGAATGCATCGTCTATTTCTTCTTTGGTCATCTTTCTTAAGACGACTTTCATATCATCGCTGACAATTGGACTATTGAGCCAAAGTTGGTAATTCTCATTAATACTCATTTGCGCGTTTCTCCTTTAATCTCATTATAATGTTTTCAAACTCTTCTGGCATAGGGGCAAAGAATTTCCGATTTGATAAATACTCAAGTGGAGGTAGAAGATGTCCAAAATGCATCTCACTGGCATGTAAAAATTGATTTTTGAGTCCATATTCTTTTTCAAAATAGGCATTTGCTTTGAAATCCCCATACTTGCTATCGCCTATTACTGGATATCCCAAATAAGCGAGATGAACACGAATTTGATGAGTTCTTCCAGTCACTAAAGTTAAATCTAGAAGAGTATACTCGCCAAATGTCTCAATTACTCTATATATCGTCTTCGCAGATTTGCCACCTTTTTCGAGACTGGTAGTCCTGACAGTATTTGTTTCATCTTTAAAAAGAGGAACATCAATAACGCCGTCTTTTGTTACTTGCCCTTTAACAAGAGCAAGGTAATGTTTTTCAATTGAATCTCTTTCTTTAAATAGAGAGTGAAGTTGTGTTATTGATTCATGAGTCTTTCCAAAGGCTAAGATTCCTGAAGTATTTCTATCTAGTCGATGAGCAAGACCGGGGATAAAAACGTTATCGGGATTAGTATTGTTTTCCTTTTTGCTCATTTCGTATTCTGCCACCATTTGATCGAGTGATTTAGCGGTTTCTTTTCCATCTCTTTGAACAAGAATGCCTCGTGGTTTATTTATCAGAAGAATTTGGTCATCTTCATAAATGATAAATTTCAAAAGCGTTTTATTAGGAGTAATTTCTTTTTTCTTGTGCAATTCTTCAATTTGCTGGTCAGTGATGTAAATTGAAACTTCATCATTAGTATGGATTATGAATTTGCG
>JAEZUH010000070.1 GCA_023443485.1 Bacillota bacterium
GGCGAATATCTTGGATATGTTCTTCTTGCTGATGAGCTCAAAGAAGATGCTCAACCAATGGTGGATTTGCTCCATAAGGAAAATATTGAAATTCTTTTATTAACTGGCGATAAAGAAGAAAACGCTAAGAGCTTATGCCAAACCCTCGGCATTGATCGTTATGTCAGCGAACTTTCTCCGGAAGGAAAAACCAAAGTTTTAGAAATCGAAATGGAACATCAAAAAGGTGTCGCTTTTATTGGAGACGGCATTAATGACGCACCTTCAATTAAAAGAAGTGACATTGGCATTGCGATGGGTGGTATTGGCAGTGACACATCTGTTGAAAGTGCTGATATAGTCATCATGAATGACGATCCTGCTAAAGTTTACGATGCTTACAAAATTGCCAAGATGGCGAGAGATACCGCCATATTTAACATTGTCTTTTCCTTGTTCGTGAAGATCACAGTGATGGTACTTGTTATGCTTGGTGTGAGCTTGCCGATGTTTGTCGCTGTTTTAGCGGATACAGGCCTAACTGTTTTAATGGTTATTAACTCATTAATTCTTTTATATCGCCCAGTAAGAAGAATCAAAATAAAGTGATTCTATCTAAAGAGAATACTATTCTACTTTTCGAAATAGAGGAGTAGAATTTTCCTTTTTAACAATAGAGAAACAAATATTTTTTTATGCCTTAATATATGGGCATGAAATTAAAAGATTTGAAGTTACCACATTACTCATTAAGGGAAGAATTGATCTCCTCAATCTCACATGGAATAGGAGCTCTTTTAAGCATTATTGGTTTAATCCTCTGCTTAATTAAAGTTGTCCCGATGAATGATCCATGGCGATTAGGTGCGGTATTAGTGTATGGAATATCTTTGATTATTTTATTTACGATGTCGTGTCTTTATCACTCTCTAGCCCGAAACAAGGGGAAAAAGGTTTTGCGAATTATGGATCACAACATGATTTTCTTACTGGTAGCTGGAAGCTATACTCCATTCACCCTTGTCGCTTTAAGACCGATAAATGTCTTTGGTTGGGGAACCTCAACCGTCGCTTTTCTAATTTTTGCCTTTGTGTGGATATTTTGCATTATTGGAACAGTCTTTAATTCAATCAATCTAAAAAAATTCGGTTGGTTAAGCATGACCTGTTATATTGTGGCTGGTTGGTGCATTATGGTGGCATTCGTACCACTTTGGAATGCTTTGGGACAAACTGGTTTTTATCTCCTGTTATCTTCGGGAATCGCTTATACTCTAGGAGCGGTTATTTATGGTATTGGAAGAAAAATTCAATATGCCCACTCCGTTTTTCATTTCTTCATTCTTATTGGTGCGGTATTGATGTTCTTCTCGATTTACTTCTTTGTTCTATAAAAAACCTCTCTTACGAGAGGCCTATAAATATTTTTGCAATATTATTTGGCGAATTTTTCGGCGGTGGCAATCGCGACTTCGATCATTTTGCCTAACCCTAATTGTCTTTGCTCAACTGTCGCTTTTTCACCTTTGTTTGTGAAACTATCAGTGACAGTCAATAAGCAGAGGGCTTTCTTCTTCAATCTCGCCGCGTTGCAATATAAGGAATAGGATTCCATCTCAACACCTAATAAGTTGAGCTTTGCCCATTTCTTCCAGGTATCAGAATCGTCATCGTAGAAGACGTCAGCAGAGAGGATGTTTCCACCATGGTAAGCAATGCCTTTTGCTTTGCATTGATTATATGCTTCAATGGCTAATTCAAAGTCCGCGCCGGCTGATAATGTGCCATTAAGCCCATATTGTCCTTGCCAATTGCTATCTGTTGAAGCAGTGGTGGCAATTAAGACATCGAATAAATTAATTTCTGGTTGATAGGAACCACATGTTCCGACACGAATAATCGCTTCGACGCCATATCCGGTATAAAGTTCATGAGAATAGATACCGATAGAGGGTTGTCCCATTCCTGAAGCCATAACGGAAATTCTTTTTCCATTTTTTGTGAAACCAGTATAGCCGAGGATTCCACGGACGTTAGTTACTTCTTCACAATCATGCAAATAAGTTTCCGCGATCCATTTTGCGCGAAGAGGGTCTCCGGGCATGAGAACGATGTTTGCGAATGCGCCTGGCTTAGCGTTGATATGCGGTGTTGCCATATTTTCTCCTTTTGACAAGCAATAATGCCACGCTTATTTTAGCGCATCTCGTTATCTCTCACAAATAAAGTTTATTCTTTGACCTTTTTCAGGCGTGTCGTTAAACTTATCTTATGAAAGAATTAAAGCTATCAATCACTCATTATAAAGTTCTTCACACCATTTATTCCCTCAATCTTTTATCCTTATACCCTAACCAGGAAGGCGTGCATAAAATATTGAGTGGGAATGATAAAAACGAGACTATAGATATACGAAATATACCGACTTTCGGAACACTTATTTCCTATTCTAGTAAAAAGATTTGTCATTATGTTTTATCTTTGATTCGCTATGGATTTCTCAAAAATGTATTTGATCCCAAAAGTGAAGATTTGTATCTAGAAATAAGTGAAAAAGGAAAAGACTATTTGAAGTTATTTTTGAACAACAAAAAATCTCCATATCACCGCACAATTAAGGCAGTCAAACCTAGCATTGTTAAAATAGAAAAATAAATTGACGTGAAAATATAGGGTATTTGCGCTATTTTTCATGCGAAAACAATATTTTTTACAAAGATTTGTTACCATTATTGAAAATAAGTATCGTACTTGATAGAATTAAAAAGGTAAAGAAATAAGTTCTTTAAATACAAATTAAGGAGCCATCAATATGGATTTTATTTGGAATGATAATAATGTGAAGCTTGTGAACTGGATTTTAACGATTGCGCTCATTTTAGCAATTTATGGATTACTATTTGTTGTTATTCATCGAGTGGTTAAAAGAAAAGCAGGATTTGTTGTATGGAGCCTCTCTTTAGTCTTTATTCTTGCTTCCTATATTCTTTGTCTTGATGGCGTGATGATTGTTGCATCAATGCTCAGTGCGGTAGCTTTAACGCTTTCTTTGTTTGCTAACCTTGGCGATTTACGGGCCTTTTTGGCTAATCCGTTTCGAAGAGCGAGTGGCAAAAACATTAATTTTGGAGTCGAAAAAATTTACGATCGAAAAGCTTTATATAAGAACATTGAAGTCGCAGTTACGACATTGTCAAAGAGTCGTATTGGAGCATTGATTACCTTTGAAAAGAACACCTCATTAAAAGATATTATGAAAAACGGTGTTCCAATTCTTGCCCCTGTGACGCCTGAATTATTGACCACAATTTTCTATCCTGGAACCCGCTTACACGATGGAGCAGTTGTCATTCACGGAAATGAAATTATTGCCGCTAGTGTCTTTTTTACACCAACAACCAAACCATTTGCCTATAAATATGGTTCTCGCCATCGAGCAGCAATCGGTATTTCCGAAGTAACAGACTCTGTTACTGTTGTTGTCAGCGAAGAGACTGGAAGAATCTCTTTTGCGGTGAATGGTGAATTAGAAACTGTCAGCCCTGATGCTTTCCTACGCGCTTTTGAAACATATATGGCCGATGGGGGCAGTGAAGAATAATGGGCAAGTATTTTGGTACTGATGGCGTTAGGGGCCCGGCCAACGAAAAATTGACGGCTCTCCTTGCCTATCGAATTGGACGATACATCGGACAATATCCAAATGGAAAGAAAAATAGAATAGTAATTGGTAAAGATACTCGCATATCTGGTCCGATGCTTGCTTCTGCTTTGATTGCAGGTATTACATCCAGTGGCGGAGATGTTTATAAAGTTGGTGTCACAACCACTCCATCAATTTCATATCTTGTTGAAAACAAGGGTTTTGATTTTGGAATTATGATTTCTGCGAGTCACAATCCTTTCTATGATAATGGTATCAAGATATTCGCTCCTAATGGAGAAAAGCTCAGTTCTACTGTTGAATTAGAAATTGAAAAGTATATCGAATCTCCCATTGATGAATTGCCTCTGGCTGCCAATAGAAAAATTGGCAAATTATTTATCGCTAAAGAATTAGTAAATGATTATATTGATTTTCTCGTCAGAAAAGCTAAAGGTGACCTGTCGCACATGCGGCTCGCTATTGATTGTGCCCATGGTTCCGCTGCCGTAACTGCGAGAGAACTTTTTATCAATAGACTTCATCTCAACGCCGATCTCTTCAATGCCGATTTTAATGGTATTGATATTAATGATAATTGCGGTTCTACACATTTGAATTTTCTCAAAGAAAAAGTTTTAGAAGGTCACTATGATTTAGGAATCGCATTCGATGGAGATGCTGATCGCTGCCTTTTCATCGACAGATTTGGAAATATTGTCGATGGAGACACCACGATGTATTTAAATGCTTTATCCATGAAAAAGCATCACACTTTGCAAAAAGACACGATCGTATTGACGGTTATGTCAAACTTCGGATTAAAAAAAGTTCTTCATGAAAAAGGGTTAAATTATGAAGAAGTTTCTGTGGGAGACAAATATGTTCAAGCCCGCTTAAAAGAAAATCAATTATCTCTTGGGGGAGAACAATCCGGACATATCATTTTCTATGATGATTTAAATACGGGAGATGGACAACTAACTGCCATTCATTTGCTCAATATTTTAGCCGAAGAAAAGAAGACAATTAAAGACCTATCAAAAGACCTTATCATTTTTCCTCAAACACTAAAGAATATCGTCGTTCCAAATAAAGAAGCAATCATGGAACATCAAGGTTTGAAAGATTACATTAAGAAGCAGGAAAAAACATTAAATGGTGATGGAAGAATTCTTGTTCGTTGTAGTGGTACAGAACAATTAATCCGTGTCATGGTGGAAGCAACTGACATCAGAATTTGCAACGAAATTACTGATAAAATTGTCAATTATATTAATTACATTAGTTATTGATTTATGGTTGATTCAAAAGCAATTTACGATTATATTATCAAAATTCAAGCCATTGCAAAAATCGGCCTTACCTACAGCAAAGACCCATATGCAATTACGAATTATCAAGAGATAAATGATTTATCCAAGGCGTTTTTGGAAGATTTTATTAATATTAAATTAGATCGTCCAAATTACTTTGAGAAGAATGTCTACCCGACTCCTAATATTTCGGTAAGAACGATTATTTTTAATAAAGAACGCGATAAAATATTGATGGTTCGCGAAGTTAAAACCCAGAATTATTCTCTTCCTGGAGGTTGGGCAGAACTATATGATTCACCAAGTCAAACCGCCATCAACGAGTGCCTTCAAGAAGCTGGGGCAACTATCAACTCTATTCGCTTAGTGGGAGTGACAAACCGAACACCATTTAAAAGCAATACATCTGTCCCTGAATATGTCATTATATTCGAAGGAATGATCTCTGAAGAATTGCACGATCATGAATATGAAACTGATGATGTAGGTTGGTTTCCTATTGATAATCTCCCAGAGATATCACGGAAATTGACAATGGAAGAACTTCAGAGAATGATTATAGCCGCTCGAGACGGAAAAGTTATTTTTGATTAACTTAAGAAAGATTTTAATGATAAAAATCAAGATGACCTTATAAATTAAGCATTTTTTTGATAAAATTATTAATGATAAAATTATGTTTACTGATTATTTAGCACTCCTTGACCTAAATCCCTTACAAATTTCATTTGTTGTCGTAGCCGCTTTTGTGGTTGCGGTCTCAATTTTCTGTGCGATTTTCTTCCCTCTGAGGCATTTGTTTATCAAAAGAAAATTTCGCAAATATTATTACAAAAAAATCTATCAAATTGCTTTTAATCAAGACTACTACCTTATTAATGATTTTCTCTTTCGAATTGATGATTCAACTGTTATGGGCATTGACCACATTCTTTTTGCTGATCGTTATGTCTTTATTATCAACGATTATTATTACGAAGGCGACTTGCTTGGCAATGCTGATGATAAATCTTTGATTTTTGTCGATAAAAAGGGAAAGAAACAGTATACGGACAACCCATTCATCACTAGTGAGAAAATAATATCTCGCCTTTCAATGATTACTGGAATTGATAGCTCTTTGATGATTGGAGTTATTCTTGTTAACAACTCATGCAAATGTTTTGTTAAGTCAGAATCAAAACAATTCTATATTGTTCAACGTAAATTCTTCAAAATGCTCGTCAAAAATGTTGAGTCACGCACAGTTGGGAGAATTAATCCAGTCCAACTTGATAGTGCTGTTAAGGCCATCTATCGCCTTAATCGCAGAAAGAAAAAATGAAAATTAAAGAGGCTTTCGCCCTTTCAAAAAAATATTATTCAGCGCATCCTTTGAACTCTTGGGTCTTAGGAATAACCTGCGCCATTTTTTTCGCTGCTCTTTACGGCTTTGATTTAGTTCTTCCGGGTTTAAACTATATTGTAATTCCTATTGTAGGAATTCCTTTTTTCTTTGCTTCGATTCTCTCACATTTCCAACTAAAGATTAATAACGAGGTGAGAACACGTCATTTTTTCCGCTTTTTCGCTGCATATTTTACTAGACCATTTCGCTCATCGTTTAGGGTGTTAATTTCTTTTTTTAAATCGCTCATGATCGATGCCGTTTTCTCAATCCTTTTATTCATTATTATTTATCTATTTTTTACCAACAATTATGGAGATACTTTTAACAATAATTTTGTTGGTTTCTTTGAGACAATAAGCAACACCAGTTTGACGGCAACTGCTTATAATGATGCTGTTCAGGGATATCTATCCGCCAATAATAATATGCTCTATGTTTTTTTCAACTTAATCTTTATTCCCTCCTCCTTCCTTTCTAGTTTATCTTTTATTTATTTCATTTCCCTTGAATCTTTTAGCATTTTTGCTCGCTTAAACGCTCCCCAAAATCCACCTGTTTTTATTAGGGTTGCACTAAAAGAAGCGATTAAAAAACAAGGAAGAAGTTTTTACGGAACGTATTTGGGTCTCAACTTGCCATTATTTCTTCTATTTATTGTCGGATTTATAAGTGGATTAACCATCTCGTTTCAATTTATTAGTGATGCCACTCTTGCTTCTAGCATCGCTATGATGTCAGGACTTAGCTTAACGTCATTATTTGTCCCATTTTATTTCAACAACATGGAAGCCATCTATTCGTTTTTAGATAAGGATATTCAAACGATATCAAAAAATCTGACTAAGCAAATGATTCTTGATATTCAAACTGAAAAAAATCTTGCCGAAAAAGAAGCTGAATTATTATCTAAAACGCTCGATGATTTAAAAGAAACTGAAGATGATAATTCACCCAATACTGATGAAAATTCAACCAAGGAAACTCAAGATTTAGACAAAGAAAAAGACCCGTTTGATGAGTCTTAATAATCATCTGGAGCAAGTGACGGGAATCGAACCCGCATAACTACCTTGGCAAGGTAGTGTTCTACCACTGAACTACACCTGCATTGCAACTTGGTTTACCAAATTCGCTTAATTATTA
>JAEZUH010000024.1 GCA_023443485.1 Bacillota bacterium
CACCCATAATTTCAAAGATGGGAGAGGTTTCTCCTTCTTTCATGGAATTTATCTTGCGAAGTTCAATTTGGCACATATCGAGTTTTTCCGCGAGGATATCAATGGCAGTTTCTAAAACATAGTTACCCTGAATCGCACCATAACCACGGAAAGCTCCAGCGGGAACGTGGTTAGTGTAAACCACTCTTCCACCGAATTTGACGGCTTCAACTTTGTTATATAATGGTAAAACTTTACTACCAACAATCATGAAAACGGTTAGAGCGTGCTCGCCATAGGCGCCAGTGTCGCTTAATGCACGACAATCAATGGCTTTGATAACACCATCTTTAGTGGCTCCAATTTTCATGGAAATCATCATTGGGTGACGAGTGTATGATGAGCTGAATACTTCTTCTCTAGTGTATGACATGCGAGATGGTAGACCCGTTCTCAATGTCACTAGAGCAACAAAGAATTCACAATGGAAAGCTTGTTTTCCACCGAAACCACCACCAACACGCGGCTTAACAATGCGAACTCTATTCATTGGAAGGCCCAATGTTTTTGTCAAAATTCGACGCATATGGAAAGGAGTCTGAGTAGAATCATAAATGACAAGTCGATTATGATCATCTAAATGGGCGTTTGCACAATGTGGCTCCATCATAGCGTGGGCTTGAGCTTGTGTCTCAGCGACGTGTTCAACAACGACATCACATTTTTTTAGAACTTCATCAACGTTGCCAATTTCCATCTCATAAGTAGCGGCGACATTTTCTTTGGGCCGGAAACCCATTTCAAAAGCTTGTGAAATTCCATCTTCTGGGTGGATAACGTTTTTATTTTGATAGGCCGTCTTATAATCAAGAACTGGCTCTAATACTTCGTATTCGACTTCGATTAATTTGAGAGCATCCTCAGCGATTTGTTCATTAATAGCAGCTACTAAGGCAACTTCATCTCCCACATAACGAACATACTCATCAAGGATGAATTTATCGATTGGGGATGGAGCAGGGGCACCTTGTCCAGCTCGTGACATTGCCACATGGGGGACATTCTTATAGGTGAGAACGCATTTCACACCATTTAATGCCTCTGCTTTGCTTGTATCAATATTTTTAATATGAGCAAATGCGTGGGGACTACGAAGCATTCTACAAACAAGCGCACCATGAGCGGCGTAATCATCGGTGTAAACTGGACGACCCATCATCTCAGCGTGTCCATCGACTGAACGAGTCTTTTTATTGACTACTTTTAGATTACTTTTTGGCATGTTTTTTGACCTCCGCTAAATATTTCTTCACGGCTTCCATTTGAGCGTGATAGCCACTGCAACGGCAAAGGTTGCCAACGAGATAGTTCTTAATTTCTTCATCTGTTGGGTTTTCATATTCTAGGGCTAAAGCATGAACGACGAGAGCGAATCCAACGAGGCAGAAACCACATTGATCCGCGCCTTCATCAGAGAAATAATCAGCAATTTTCTTTGCTTCTTCTTGAATGTCTTCGACAGTTGTGACTTTTTTGCCGTGCACTTGGGCAGTCAAAACACTGCAGGACATTGATGGTTTTCCATCGATTAAAACTGTGCAAGTTCCACAGTTGCTTTCATTACAGCCAACATGTACGGATAAAATTCCTTGAGTTCTTAATGTTTCAGCAAGGTATTCATCAGGGCGAACATTTAGGACAACCTCGGTCCTATTTAAAATAAATTTGACTTCCATTACTTGCTGACCTCCTTAAGTCCGCGACGAATATATACTTCAGAAATCTCTTTGCGATAATCTTTTCCAATCGCTACGCTATCGGCGAATAAATATTCGCCAATCGCTGTTTTAGCAACTTTTAAAGAATCTTCACCGGCGTCAGCTTCTTTCATCGCTTGATGAGCAAGAGATGCAATCATTGGTCTAGAACCAACAACGATATAATGTTTGTCGTTTCTCAATGTGATCGCGATGTTCACTAAAGGAAAATCGAGAGCAGTCGCTTTTACTTTCTTGTAGAAACATGTCCCTTGGTCTTTCTTAATATAAAGAGCGACAAGAATGCCTTGAATTTTGCCACGATAGTTTAAATATTCTTCTAATGACATTTTTTGTTCGGGGTAGAATTCTAAAGTGACATCAAGAGCAAGAAGTGAAGTGATGACATCCGAAAATGGATATCTTCCGAAGATAGATCCTCCAATAGTGGCTAGATTACGGAAATTGACTCCCATAATCTCTCCAACAGCAGTGGAAGCAATTCCTCCACAAATCTTTTGAATTAAAGGCGAACTTTCAAAGTCTCTCAATGTTGTCATTGAACCAACTTTAACAGCATCTTCTAATTCCTCAATTTTGTTTAGCCCTAAGTCAGATAAATCGATGAGTGTCTCATAACTCTGACCTAATTTCTTAATCCAAAGTCCTCCCGCAATAATTGCGTTCTTTGGATTTTCCGCCAACTTGCGATAAGCATCGTCTAGTGATGTGGCTCGATAAAAGTTTTTTGCGCGCATACTATTTCCCTTCTAGATTTTTATTCAAATCTTGATAATCGTTTATCGTGTCTATGTCATTAAGTATATTTTTGTCGTCTACGTCTATTATTTCATAATTAAAGCGATTGCGAAATGCTTTTAGATTGTAATCTACCGGCTCTTTCTTCAATTGGTTTACTAATTCACGATTGATAAATAACGGATGACCGGTTTCCCCTCGATAGACAGGAACGCGTAATTTACCCTTACCATTTTTTAATGCTAACATCGTTTCCCTTTTCACAAAAGGGCAATCTCCAGGAATAATAAATATGTCACAATCGACATTTTTGACTCCCCATAAGACACTAGAAAACATCCCTTTATCATAATGAGGGTTATTTGTGATTTCTATTTCTGGGATAAACTTTAAGGCTTCACGAATATCTGAATCATAGAATCCAGTGACAATTTTTAGATGATCGACGAAAGGCAAAAAGCTCAAAACAGTATGCAAAATCAGAGGTTTGCCATTAAACCTCAAGATCATTTTATTTGTCTGGGCTCTTGAGGAGTAACCCCCCGCAAGAATAATTCCTTCAATCATATTAATGAATATACTTATTGTATAAGTTATTTATTATCGCTTCAAGTTAACGATTTGGCAAAATACATGTAAAATGAAAATGCAACCAATAGTTGCGAAAATGAAAAGTAGAGTTGGTTGTCGCAACCGAAAAGAAATTGATAAATTAATGTCATCAGTGAGGGGGAGAAAATTATGAACATCGAAATTGCTGACAGACTAGTTAAAATGAGAAAGAAAAAAGGATACTCGCAAGAAGAATTGGCTGATAAATTAGGTTTATCACGTCAGGCGGTGTCTAAGTGGGAGCGGGCAGAGGCCTCTCCAGACACAGATAACCTTATTTGCTTAGCTAAGTTATACAATGTTTCTATTGATGAGCTATTGAGCACAGAAGAAGATGTAGAAACAATCGTCGAGGAACAAGTTAAGAAAGAAGAGGAAAAACCATCAGAAGATAAAGAAAATGGTGATTCCAAAGAAACAGACAAGGACAAACCTAAGGGGGATAAAATCGACATCGGCCCTGGTGGAATTCATGTCATCGATAAGGATGGCAGTGAGGTCCATGTAGGAATAAGTGGCATTCATATCACCGATTCGAAGAAAGAAGAATTCAAAAAGCATCACTTTGAAGCGTGCATGTCTCCAAAAGAAAAAGACTGTGGTGGTAAAATTAGTGGAATTGTTTTATCAGGATTAATGCTTATCGCTTTGGTCGTGTACATTCTTCTTGGTTCGCTTATGGGCATGTGGTACAACGGGTGGGTGGTGTTTCTCATTCCGGAAATCATCGCTTCCTTAGTTCGCGCTATATCTTCAAGAAAATTTTCAAAATTCAACATGCCCTTTGTCTCAACATTCACATATTTCTTCGTGTGTATGGTCGTTCCGGGATTATCGGCTAATCTCTGGCACCCAATGTGGGTAGTATTCTTGGCTATTCCACTATATTACATCCTATTTGGCCCAATTGATGCAGTTCTCAAGCATAAGAGGTGCCAAAACGGTATCAAAGTTTCAATCAATGCAGATGCCTTTGATAACGAAGACAATGATGATAAAGAGAGTGACGATTAGTCGTCCTCTTTTTTTCTTTTTGCCTCGTGATATACTATTTAGGATTTAAGGAAGTATATTCACATGAAAAGATATGTTGTATCTCTTGGCGGGAACGCTCTCGGCAATAATGCTGAAGAGCAAAAAGAACTGCTCAAGAAAGTCGCAAAACCAATTGTCTCGCTAATTAAAAGAGGGGATGAAATCATCATTGTCCATGGAAATGGACCACAAGTTGGAATGATCAACTTAGCCTTTACCGA
>JAEZUH010000037.1 GCA_023443485.1 Bacillota bacterium
AGATAATGCACATCGAAATGCTTCTTCCATATTCATAGATAAACCCAAGAATAATACCCAATCCAAAAGTATAGATAATTTGAATGAAATAGGACGGATTAAAAGTGATGAGATAATTAGTGATGTGCAGAATAGCGAAGATGGCAGCGCTGATGATGATGCGCCAAAAGCGAGACTTCACTTTATCGAGATTAGGGATGAGCAATAAGCGAAAGATCACTTCTTCCTTTAAGGCTGTAAAAACCGTGAGGGTGGCATAAAGAAAAAATGTCCAATTAACTGAACCGGTAATATCAGAAGGTACAAAGGATAAATAGGCAAAATTAGAAGCGCAGACAATGATTAATGGAATGAACAAAAGAATATTCTTTTTAACTGGCTTGAAGGGATAGGTTTGAAGCACGCTTCTTTTTTTAGCGTAGAAATAGACGAAGACTAAAAATGCAATGTTCATTGCCGAATAAGTAAAGAAATAAACCCACGTATTCTTAATGAAATCGCCGAGGGGAAAAGTGTTGAGAAAGACAAAGACAAAGACAATTAAGAGCCAATCAAGAAATTTACGCTTTTCCATTTTTTTGGTCCTTGAAGATCAGATGTTTCAGTATGAAATATAGGGGAATCGCAACGGCGAGTAAAACCATTGACCAGATTTGACTGGGTGAAAAAATACCGATGAACGCTCCTCTTTCATCTCCACGAATAAATTCGATGAGGAAACGGAAAATTCCATAAGCGAGAAGATAGATGACAAATGTGTAATTGTACGATTTCTTAAAAGCTAATAGTATTAAGAAAGCCGTGAGAATAAAAAGAAAAATTGACTCATATAATTGGGTGGGAATATATGTTTTTCCTGCGGAAGGGAAATATATCCCATACCACTCAGTAGTTTCTAAGCCATGGCAGCATCCTTCTAGGAAGCAGCCGATTCTACCTATCGCATGGGCTAATGTGATGCAAGCTGGAGCAATGACTAAAACTTTTGTAATATCACCAGTTGAATGTTTGCGAATAAATAGTTGATAAATAAGTAAATAACCAAAGACACCACCAAAAAGACCGCCATAGAATGTCATTCCCCAAGTCCATTGATAAGAGGAAGAGTCTTGAACAAATTCATAGAGATTTTGGAATAAAATGGCAAATATTAATCCACAAGCAATCGCGAATGATCCACATATGACAACATCAATCATTTCTTGTTTGCTGGTTTTTTTGTAGCGAAGAAAAACGTAGAGCAAGACAAAAGCCGCTATAAGAGCGAGGACCATCATTAGAGAATATGAATCGATGAAACCAAAAATCGTTGAATACATATTAAAGTTATTATACACAATTATTAATTTCGTTGATAAAAAAGGGCTAATAACTAGCCCTCAATAATTTAAAGTCAGATATCACTATCAACTTATCTTAGTGAATTCGGTCAAATCTGGATGACGACGTTCGACTTGATGTGAGACGGTTATCTGATTCTTAATGTATTGCGTCTCTTGAATTTCATAGTAGTAGTAATTGGCTAATAGATAGTTGGTAAAAGTGGTATTCAAAACAAAGTTGAATTGCTTCCCACTATGAGTTTGATTGAGCTCAAGATCTACTTTTAATGATCCTTCACCAGCTGATTTAATAGAGATTTTCTTAGTGCTAAAAGAATCGCCATTTTGAGTATAAAAACTATCTTTCAAAAATGATTCAGTCATTCCGGCAGTGGCGACACTGACAATAAGATAATCTAGCGATTCGTTGCCAAAATAAAGGTTTTGGAAACTATCTCTAATATCGACAAATGTGGTGTCAGTCTCAGCGTTGAATGCCGTTTCCGTGTAGTTCTTTTTCCCTTTGCCATCATCCGTTACAGCATAGAGAAGATCATCTTTGACATAAGTCCATTGTTCTGAAAAAGTTTCCGTATTGGTTCCAAATACATTGTTTTTTGCGGTGATTTTTTGATAAGCGTAATAATGATTCACATCAACGATGATATTTTGCCCAATCCGTTTGAGTTGAGTAGTCTTAGTGGGAGCGACTTCTTCCACAGTTCTTTTAATCGAAAAAGCCGAAGGAGCGAGGAATCCTTCGCTCACTTGTTGGGCCCGAATATTGTTTCCTTGAATCAAACCTTCGCTTAATGACAAAGATGATTCTGAACCGCATGCGGTCAGGAGTGAAACAAGGCCTAAATTGATGACTAATTTATATTTTCTATTCATCTTGATTTCTCGATGCTTTTTTATTTTATGTTATTTGGTTTAATTTTTGTATCTTTTTTAAGAAAAAAGAAAATATCTACGCAATATATTTTGTCTCGATGAATTGTTCGACAAAGAAAGAGAAAAATCTCGCTTTTAAATTTGATTCGATAATTGAAGAAGCTTTTTTGCGAAACTTCTCGAGCGTTTTTTCAAGAAAGGTACCCGTTTCATGTTTGGTTCTTTTCTCATCAATAGCTTTTTTAATGAGCTCGACAAAAATTTCATATGTATAAACAGGCAGATCATCAGAAATATTCAATTCCAAAGCGAGTAGTTCCAAACTACGGACAAATAAATCTTCGTCATCCATACTCCTTTTGCGGACATCTTTAAAAATTAGTTCAATAACTTGATCGGATTCATTTCCAAAGCAGTTGATTATCTTATTGAAATATCGATGAGAAGGGAAATCTCCATCAAAGGTGAACAAGAATCCATTTAATTTGCCGAAGTGTTTCATGACATCGTGATATCCTCGAGTTATGTTCTTTTGAATCGGTTCTTGTTCAAAGTTCAAAAGAGAGCCTAAGGAAACGTAAGGAGCGATATAGGTAACGTTTTCGTACTTTAAGTACGCCATATGTTGAGGGTTTAAAGAAAAAAGTCGCATATCAATGGTGATGACTTCATCTGCTCCATATTCAAAAGCGAGAGTCATCGGAACATTATCGGTATAAAAACCATCGATGTATTTGACTTTGTCAATTATTTCAGGAGGGAATACTGGAACACACGCGCTTGAAGCGTGCAAGTAAGGTATAATTTTGTCCTCAGGAAGGTCGTTGGCGCATAGGAAAACAGGTTTTAAACCTGACAACTTGGTGACAACAATTCCTAATTTAATTTTGCTGTTCTTTAGCTTATTAATGTCGAGAGAATCTTTGATTAGTTGTTTGAAGGGTGTTATGTCGGCGGACAATCCATTTTTGAAATAGATTCCCGCCCACTGAGTAAAATCGTTTAAGGAGTAGGCGTAACGGTTGCCAAAGACTGTATCTTTTGAGATGCTCAATCCATTTTTCATTACTTTATTGGCGGTTATGCTATTCCATAATTTTTCGGCCTCATCCATCATCCCACAAGCGTAAAATGCGCCATTTAAGGCCCCGATGGATGTCCCAGTTACAATGTCAAAAGTAAAGCCTAATTCGGTTAAGGCTTTGATGGCCCCAATCTGATAAGCGCCTAAAGAACCACCGCCTGCTAAAACAAGCGCTATTTTTTTAGTCATTATTTCACATATCCTTTAATGCTAAATAAACTATTTAAGACGTCGACAAAGCTCATTAATCCATCACCAGATTTCGCTCTTCGCTTTTCGATATTCGAATTAGTAAAAGCAAAACATCTCTGCTTGATATCATCCCAGTTGTAATCAGAGAATATGAAATCAGCGAATTTTTGACCTTCTGCCTCTCCAATGTCGATCATTGTGTTGAGTTTATCTTTGGATAGAGAGAAAGAGGTAATGTCTTTTTCCAATTCGAGAGTGACATCGACATCGATGACAATTGTCTTATCAGAAAACAGTTTGACTGGGGGGTAGTATTTTGGATAGCAATGCAAAATAATCACCATGTCTAAATCTTCATGAAGCATCGGATAGATGGGAATGTTATCAGTCGCTCCACCATCGATAAAAAGGGCGTTTTTATGAAGGCGGTGAGGGCCGTTGATCATGGGGAAGGACATCGAAATATTCAAGGTGGTGCGAATATCATTTCTATCCATGTTGTTCAAATAGAAATAATAAGTATTGAGGCCAATTACTTTCGTGCCAGTCACATAGGTTGGCAAAGCCATACCGCCGTTTTCGACGGCATTAAATATTTTATTAAATAGGCTGTTTCGAACATAAAGAGTTAATGCTTTGGTCGACTCAATGTCGAACTTTCGATAGAGATTGAGCATATTGTCATATGTCTTGCAAGAGATAGAATAGGCATTAATCGAACCAATTGAAGAAGCGGAAAGCATCTTAATTCTTTCATAGCCAATCTTTTCAACAATTTTCTTGGCAAAAGCGAGTTGAATCGCTCCGCGAGCTAAACCGCCAGAAAGAACAATACCAATGTTTTTTACTTGTTTATTTTCCATATGGTCTTCTCGTCTCAGAGATCACGCGAGCAGCAATGAAAAGGGTGGTGTTGAACAAAAATAGCGAGGTCGCGATGAATGAAATGTAAACGATTATTTTATCAAGCAACGAAATGACTTCAGTGGATTGGAAAGTTAAAGACAAGAGAAGGAAGATGAGAATAAGAAGGGAAAAAATCCAGTTTAACAGACCATCTCCAATCGTTTTGATGGGTTGAAGGCTCTTTCTTTCTGCGATGCAAAATGTCGTCGCAGTAATTGTGCTAATGATGAAATACAAAGGGATAGCAAAGTATGCCATTGTCACAAACTGAGCGGGAAGTAAAACCAACAACAAAGCAAAGAGTCCAATGGCGAATAAATTGATTCTTTCAAAAGCATGCATCAGCCCTTTTGACCTTGTCAGCACTCCAATAATTGTCATTAAACCTAAGCCAATCGCATAACCATAAATTGAAAAATAGTAACCAGAGTAAAAGCCAAAAAACAGGTCGAGAATAATCCCGAGAAGAAAGACATTTACACAAATGATATAAATAATTGAACGAACGGAGATTCGAGAATAATTTCCCAGTGGAACATACCGATCAAAAAAAGACATTTTTTTCTTTTTAACAAGGTTTCCACAATAGGGACAAACATCTACTTTTTTATTATAGATAAAACCACATTTATCACATTTCATATAAGTCTCCAATATAAGTTATCTTAATTAGTATAAACATAATTTGGACATTCTTAAAGAACGTTTAATTAAACTAATCTTCGACTTAACAATAACAAAAGTAATTATTAATCGTTCTGCCACACGACTTTTAATCTGCCGACATTGCTATCAACCTGGTCGTCAGCATAAAAATCAGGGACAGCCGATCCAGTAGGAGCGGTCGAATTAAGTAAATTGATTGCTGTCTGAACAACAGAGTCGAACGTGAATTCGATATTGATAGATAAATCATCTTTGTCGATGCTCATCGTTTCATTTCCTGCTAAAGCAGTTGCAATCATATCAAACAGGGCCGAAACAAGTTGTCCTTCTGCCTCAGTAATGGTTGTTTCCTCCGAATCAAATATAACAATTTCGCCATATAGAATTTGGCGGGTGATGAATTTCATCGCCACGGACGAGCCTGAAGAAGGAGCGGAGGAATCATATTCCGTAACAAAGACAACATTAGTCTGGCATCCGTTAATATTTAAACCAATACCAAAGTAGATGAAATCGCCTTCGACATTTGAGACAAAGTTACAGTAAAGATTATCAACTGTGATGTATTGAACGGTTGCCACTTCATCTATGTAAGCGCTGACAATGAAAGTTGTACCGATAAAATCGATATTAGCCAAATATCCATTAAGCTCGGCTTCAGTAATATAAGAAAGAGTTGGATCCGGACTGCTCTTGAAAGCAGTGATTTGCGGCAATGTATATGAACTAAAATCAGGAATATGAGTCAGCATAATGGTAGCTGGATCATCGCTCGGAGGAATACCAGAGTTGTTGTCAAAATAAGTATCAAAGTTTGTTTTTATGGCGGCGCTATCGGTGGCCAAGATAGTACCATCCTCCATCTTAGCTTCGGTATCATCCGCAGCTGCATCTAGAACAGTGGTCAAATCGAGATTGTAGCCGCCATCAATATAATCGTTATCCATCAGTTGAGTTAGAACTAATTTTGCCTGCAATTGTCCATCAAAATCAAAGTCTAAAATATTCTTTCCCAATAATTCAGAAATGATTGAGAAATAGAGCGGAGTTGATCCTGCTCCAGTCAAATTTTGAATATCGGCTATGAGATTGGCTTGGGGGTAAACAATCATTCGATCTTTTATGCTAATCTCCAAATGGAGATAATCATCGAGAATGCCTTCAATATAATCATCAGTTATGTATCTAGAAACAATCGACGCTGTGAAAGAAAGAAGACCTTGGAGACGACATAGAGCGATATCTCTAATTTGGAAAACAAAGGCTCCGTTTACATCATCTTCGCTAATAAGTGTCTTAATAATAACTTTGGATTTAAAAAAGCCAAAGCTTAAATTGATATAGAAATCGTATTTCTCACCATCGATTTTGACATCCAATTGAGGAACGTATTTTTTCACATCGTCAGGAGACGAGCTAGTCACCGCATAGAGAAGTTGATTAAGGTCATCTTGAGTAATGACTAAATCCACTCTTTCATCTCCTGGATCAGTGGTGTTATTCAAAGAATCGACTAAAGAGCTGCTGAACATTTCATTGATTTCCATATCAGGATCGACATTAATTGGATTCCTCGTCGGATCAAAGAACAATCCAAAAAATGTTGCGATAGGTAAAACAACAACTATCAGTAAAAAAATTAAAAAGCCAATCCACCCTTTGCCTTTTTTCTTTTTAGGTTGGGGAGTTGGTTGCTTAAATGAGCTTTCATTAACGGAAAAGGAATTACTATTTGTATCCATATGTGTCTCCTTAGTGAAGTGAGTTCAACTTCATTATAAACATCATCAAAGAAATAGAAATAGTGATATGATTATTTTATTGATTACAAACTATATGAACCCAATTAAGAAATTTTTCATCCGAATCTATCAAAAAATTCTATATTTTTTCACTCTCTTTTTAAAAATCAGAGAGCCTAAAGTCCTTATCGGCCCCGAAGCGATTGATAACTTACCTACTTTGCTTGACCAGTTAGAAAAGAAGAAAGTTTTAGTAGTGACCGACGCCACCATTTCAAGCCTAGGTCTAGTTGATCCTTTGATGACCTCTCTCGTTCTAAAGCGCTTCCCATTTGCTCTGTTTAATGAAGTTGAAGTAAACCCGAAGATTACTACAATTGAAAAAGGCTTAAAAATATATCTAGAGGAAGAATGTGATTGCGCTATTGCCTTAGGTGGAGGCTCTGTCATGGATTGTGCGAAAGCCATCGCTGCTAGAAGTAGCAATCTATCTCAAAGTATAAGAGACATGCACGGTTTGTTAAAAATAAGACATAAATTACCATTGCTCATCGCAATACCCACCACTGCAGGAACAGGAAGTGAAGCAACTTTAGCAGCTGTAGTAACTGATGAAGAACATCAAGAAAAATACAGCATTAATGATCCTAAACTAGTTCCCGAATTTGCAATTTTGGATTTTACTCTTTTAGAGAAACTTCCAAATCACCTCGTTGCCACTACTGGTATGGATGCATTAACCCATGCTGTTGAAGCCTATATTGGTAAGGCCAACACCCCAAAGACAAGAAAATTTGCTCTTTCAGCGACAAAATTAATTTTTGAAAATATTACAAAGGCCGCAACTGATGGAGATAACATTTCCTATCGTTCAAATATGCAGATTGCTGCTTATCAAGCTGGAGTGGCTTTCACAAGAGCCTATGTTGGCACTGTCCATGCTTTAGCGCATGGGTTAGGCGCATTTTATAATGTTCCGCATGGTTACGCAAACGCGATAATTCTTCCGATAGTATTAAAAAAATACGGCCACTCAGCCGTCAAAGCACTTTCCCAATTAGCAGACGCTGCCTCTTGTCCTGATATGGATAACGACAAAGAAAAGGCAAGATGGTTTATCGCTCAAATCGAAAATTTGAACAAAGTTTTAGGAATTACAAATCGCTTCCACGAGATTATTAAAGAAAACGACATTCCAAGACTCGCAAATCACGCTTATAAAGAAGCCATTCCTCTTTATCCAACTCCAAAATTGTTTGCTAAAAAAGAATTAGAAGAGCTGTATCAGGAAATACGCGGTTAGTTCATCAATAAATTGTTTTTGGCTTACGAAGTATTTTTCGTATTCCACCACGGGGATTATCACAGTCCCCATCATATCTAGGAATAATATGCATATGACAATGCATGACTGTTTGACCGGCTTTTTCACCGCAGTTAAAACCAATATTAAAGCCATCTGGATGGAACTTTTCATCAATGAAGACCTTAACCTTCAAAGATAATTGATAAAAAGCAGTTATTTCTTCTTCAGTCAAATCGAAATATGTCTGTGCATGACGTTTCGGTATTACTAATGTATGACCTTCGGAAACTGGGAAATTATCTAATATGGCATAAGCAAAATTATTTTCGAAAAGTATATCATTATTTTCTTTAATAGAGCAGAACGGACAATCAATCATAGGTTCTTAACGTTGGTTAGTTCTAAAAAGTCCGGTAAGGTTTCGCACCACGCGCAAAAATTATGCCATTCTGTTAGGCGATGAACTCGACGTTGAATATACATGGTTTTTAGTTGTTGATAGTTTGTTGTCATTGTGGCTCCGAGACAAAATCCGCAAGGTAAAGAAGCGACTAATTCTCTCCATTTAATGACTTTTTCCGGTGAATCATCGGGTATTTGCAGGTATTTTTCTTTTAATTTCTCAACTAAGGAGAGTATTTCTGGATTGGTATCGTTAACCGCTTGAGTTCGAACATCAAATTTTAATAAGCAATGCATGGTTGATTGACTTGAGACGAAGTCAAACCAGTGATAACGTTGGGCTTGCTTCCACCAATAAAGAGGAGCTGTAACATCCATTTGGACAATTATTCCCTTAAGGAAATTGTCATGACCTAAACCATTTCTCGCACTGCCTAATTTTTGGGCCCTTAATCGATCCTTATCGGTGACATCTCCATTATCGATAATGGTCCTCATTGGGTTTCCAGAAGCCTTGTAAGCTTTGTCAAGACCGAAAACAGAAGTGTTCTGAATGTTAAATTCCATAATTATCTCCTACAATTTCTAATAAGTTCTCAAATAATGCTAACCTTGTTAATAAGCCGACTCCTCCAGGGACAGGGCTTTGGAACTTAACCGGTAAATTGGCAACAGCATCCCCGTGAAGTCCAGTTTCATCACGAGTGATTCCCACATCCATAATAATGGCATCACTTTTGTAGTGGAAAGAATTATCTAAGAAACCTTTTTTCCCAATTGCGACAACAATTATGTCAGCGTGGGAAATATAAAATTCTTTGTCTTCTCGACTTGTTTTTGAATGAAGAACAGTGACATTCGCACTCTCTTGAAGCAACAGACGAGCCATCGGTTTTCCAACGATATTGCTTCGTCCCAAAACAACTGCGTTTTTGCTTAAAATAGGGAATTGTTCATGATGAAGAAAGTTCATAATTCCTTTTGGAGTGCAGGGGGATAGTTTGCTCAAAGGATGAAAACCGTCGACATCTTTAAAAGGAGCAATTGCTAATTTTATTTTGTTCTCATCAATTTGCTTTGGAAGAGGCATTTGAACGATAAAGCCATCGACTTTTTTATCGTTGTTGAGTTGATCAATAACTTTTAAAACTTCCGATTCACTTGTATTGATGGGAAGCTTGATTAGTTCGGCTTTGACACCTAATTCTAGAGCATCTTTTAATTTACCGTTCACGTAAGCAGTGCTGCCTGCATCTTCGTTTATTTGAACAATAGCTAAAAATGGAGGTCTCGTCATTTTGCTGATGATATCTCTTATTTCTTCTTTTCGAATTTTTACATACTCTTTTATCGTCATTTTATTTCACCGAAATTGATATTTCTCTTCCTTCATATTGGCGAATTTTTACTCCTGCTAGATTAAGCATTTTCATAGACGCTTGAACCGCAAAAGAATCTTTATACTTATTTGAAACATAGACAATTTCTTTTATGCCGACTTGAATAATGGCTTTAGCACATTCATTACAAGGGAAAAGAGACACATAAAGCGTGCATCCGCGTAGCGCACTACCATTTCTAGTATTCAAAATTGCATTCATTTCAGCATGACAAACATAGAGATATTTGTTATTGAGTCCTTCTCCTTTTTCCCATGAAAGTTGACAATCGTCAATGTGGCGTGGCATACCGTTATATCCAATTGATACCACTTTTTTGTCATCATCGACAATACAGGCGCCGACTTGAGTGCTGGGATCTTTACTTCTTAAAGCAGAAAGTTGGGCGATGCCCATAAAATATTCATCCCAATTAATAATTAATTTTTCCATGAACTAATTGTAACAAAATACAAAGGCATATCATAGTTTTTTATACATAAAAAGAATGACTAAAAATGGCAAAATGCTCTATAATAATAAAACAATGGAATTCGTTGGAATTGATACCTTTTCACTTCTTGACTTCGATAATTATGTTTCGGTAGTTTTATTTACTCCGACCTGTAGTTTTCGTTGTCCTTTTTGTCACAATGGTGAAACCGTTTTGAAGAGTAATAACCGCATCAGTTTTGATGAAATTATCGCATATTTAAAATCCAAGAAAGGATTAATTGATGCAGTAGTAATTAGCGGGGGAGAACCAACCCTCATGCCTGAATTAAAAGAAAGAATAAAACAGATTAAGAATTTAGGTTTCTTAGTTAAGCTCGATACTAATGGAACTAATCCAAAATACCTAAAAGACTTAATTGAAAACAATCTCATAGATTATGTTGCAATGGATATAAAAAATAGCCTAGAAGCTTATCCAAAAACATGCGGCGTTTCCCAAATAAACAAGGATGACATTATTGAATCAATCAAATTATTGAAGGATAATAAAGTTCCATATGAATTTAGAACAACTCTTGTTGAAGAATATCATGATAGAGAAAACATTAAAGGACTAGGAGAATTAATTTTTGGCGCTAATATTTTATATTTGCAAAAATTTGTCGATCGCGAGGGAGTCATAAAAAAAGGACTTCACGAAGTCCCTTTTGAAATTGCGCAAAATTATCGAGTTTTACTGGAATATTATGTTAAAGATGTCAAATTGCGCGGTTATTAACCAATATATTTTACGGCTTCAAGAGCGGCAATCGCTCCATCATTAAGGGCTGTTACAATTTGTCTAACAGCTTTTTTTCTAGTGTCGCCAATTGCATATAAACCATCGGTTTTGGTCTTCATATTATCATCGGTAACAATGAAGCCTTTTTCGAGATCTACTAAATCTCTATATATTTCATTGTGGGGTAATTGGCCAATTGCGACAAAAACATTGTTTGTCTTATATTCATGGATTGAATGATTTTTAGTGTTTTCGAAAACTAAACCGGTTAGTTCATCCTCTCCTTTATATTCGATTAAATTCATCCATGGAGTGATGATAATGTTCTCGGTTTTTTTAACTTTTTCGATGAGAATTTCCTCACCGAAAAGTTTATCAAATAAAGTGAACATGTAGACTTTTGGACAGTAATTAGAAAGTAACATTGCATATTGTAATGCGGTGTTAGCATCACCAATTAAATAGGCATCCTGATCTTTAAAGAAAGCTCCATCGCAAACTGCACAAAAAGAGATTCCTTTCCCGATGAATTTTTCTTCTTTTGGAAGGTTCATGTGACGATGGGTAACCCCATTTGCAATAATGACCGTTTTAGCGAGATGCTCGCCATAGTTTGTAGTAACTTTAAAAAGACCATTTTCTTTCTTTATTTCCGACACATCTTCCAATTCAAATTCTGCTCCTAAATCATTAATCTGGGAGAACATTTGATCAGATAGTTCAAGGCCAGAGATTGCTTTAACTGAGGGATAGTTTTCCACTCTAGGTGAGGTTGCAATTTGTCCGCCAAAGTTTTCTTTTTCCAAAATTAAAACATTCTTGCCACTTCGAAGGACATATAAAGCTGCTGTCATTCCTGCGGGGCCGCCACCAATAATTAGAACATCATGAGTCATGCTTTTTTAAACTTTCTATATAGCCTTTAATGTTTGAGGCATTCTCGTATACATCATAACCCTCTTCAGTTGGAACAATGAGGGTTGGTGCTTTGGTAATATCATATTGCTCAGTCAAATCGCGTTCCTCTTCTGCGTCGATAACGGTGTATTTGATTTGATCTTTGTCCAATAGCATTTTAGCCATCTTACAATTGGCGCATGTTTTCGTAGCGAAAAGAAGGAGCTCTTTTGGAGTGGGTTTGATCTCTTCTTTTGGACTAGCTTCTTTGTCACATTGAATAGAATGAACGAGTTTGCTATTTTCGATATTATATTTTTCGCGGTTCTTGTATTCTTCTGTTTTGCCATCATTCCAGTTTCGAACTGGACGATAGTAGCCAGTAATGCGAGAATAAACTTCTGTTTCCTGACCGCAGATTGGGCATGTGAATTGTTCACCAGTCAAATAACCATGTTCTTTACAAATTGAATAGGTCGGAGACATCGTGTAATAAGGAATATGATAGTTCTCGGCTATTTTTCTCACTAAGTTCATGCAAGATTTCCAAGAGGGGAGTTTTTGCCCCAAGAAGGCATGAAAAACAGTGCCTGATGTGTAGAGGGTTTGCAAGCCATCTTGAACATCAAGAGCTTGATAGATATCAGAAGTGAAACTGACTGGTAAGTGAGAAGAATTGGTGTAATAAGGTGTATGTCCTTCTTCACTAGCAGTAATAATGTTGGGGTATTGTTCCTTATCATGTTTGGCTAAGCGATAAGCCGTTGATTCGGCGGGAGTCGCTTCAAGATTATATAAATCACCATAGAGTTCTTGGTAATCAGATAATCTTTCTCTCATGTGATTAAGGACAGATTTAGTGAATTGAATGGATTCAGCTTGTGATAGATCCTTTTTAATCCAACGAGCGTTTAAACAAGCTTCATTCATGCCAACTAATCCGATTGTGGAAAAGTGATTGCTGAATGAACCAAGGTAACGTTTAGTGTATGGATATAAACCAGCATCTAACAAAGCGGTGATTGTGTTTCGTTTCACTTTTAGTGAACGAGCGGAAATATCCATGATTTTATCTAAGCGATTGTAGAAATCTTTCTCATCGATGGCTAAATAGGCAAGACGGGGCATATTGATAGTCACAACTCCAATCGAACCAGTCGATTCGCCTGAGCCAAAGAAACCACCGGATTTTTTGCGGAGTTCTCTTAAGTCGAGTCTCAAACGGCAGCACATCGATCGAACATCGCTTGGTTCCATATCGCTATTAACATAGTTGGAAAAATATGGAGTTCCATACTTAGCGGTCATCTCGAAAAGCAATTTGTTATTTTCGGTTTCACTCCAATCAAATGTTTTGGTAATAGAGTATGTGGGGATGGGATATTGGAAACCGCGACCATTTGCATCACCCTCAATCATTACTTCGATGAAGGCTTTATTAATCATTGCCATCTCGTTGACACAGTCTTTGTATTTAAAAGGCATTTCTTTGCCCCCGACGAGGCAATTGAGCTCTGCCATATCATTTGGAACAACCCAGTCAAGGGTGATGTTACTAAATGGCGCTTGAGTTCCCCAACGCGATGGAGTGTTAACGCCATAAACAAAGGATTGGATGCATTGTTTTACTTCTTTAAAGGAGAGATTATCTTTTTTGACAAATGGCGCTAAATAAGTATCAAAACTAGAGAAGGCTTGCGCGCCTGCCCACTCGTTTTGCATAATACCGAGGAAATTGACCATTTGATTGCAGAGGGTAGAGAGGTGATTTGCCGGTGAAGAGGTAATCTTCCCTACAACTCCACCTAAACCTTCTTGAATGAGCTGTTTGAGGCTCCATCCTGCACAATAGCCAGTGAGCATGGATAAGTCGTGGATATGAATATCAGCTTGGCGATGGGCGGCAGATATTTCAGGATCATATATTTCGCTTAGCCAATAGTTGGCGGTCACCGCTCCAGAGTTTGACAAAATCAAACCACCGACAGAATAGGTAACCGTAGAGTTTTCTTTAACTCTCCAGTCGTTAATCTTTAAATAATTATCGATGACATTTTTGTAATCTAGATTGGTGGCTCTGATTTCACGGAGTTGTTGATGTTGCTTACGATAAATAATGTAACTTCTTGCTACATCGACATAACCAGCCTGAATTAAAACAACTTCAACGCTATCTTGAATGTCTTCGATATTAATTGTTTCTTCTTTTATCTTGGGATTGAAATCAGCAGTGACACGTAGAGATAACATCTCGATGATATCTTGATTAAAGAACTTGTGTTCTGCCATGAACGCCCGCTCAATGGCTTTGCCAATTTTCTCGATTTTAAATTGTTCGAGGGAACCGTCCCTTTTTTTAACTTTTAACATAAAAAGCTCTCCTTTTTTAGGTGATAGAAAAACGCAAAAACGTTTTTAATGATAAGAAAGTGAAATAGATTATAGATCCTATGACACTTGTGCCATTATCATATAAGAAATAATTATATTATCAAAATCAAAAGACTTAAAAACTATACAGTGTATAAAAGATAACTTTGTTTGTATTTACTAACTACTTTTCTTTGTTGTATTTTAGTTCTTTTTTGAACATATAATTGATATAGGATAAAACTATGCAAAAAAGTAACGAAATAATCTATCAAATATTTCCCCGAAATCATTCTCTTGAGGGCAATTTCACAGGCATTATAAATGACCTTCCACGCATAAAAGAGTTGGGGGCGGATATTATTTACTTAATGCCCATCAATGAAATTGGAAAAAAGAATCGCAAAGGCAGATGGGGATCTCCTTACGCCAGCAGAGATTATTTTTCTATTTCTAGTGATTTAGGAACCTTGAATGATTTTCAAAGACTTTGTAAAGAAACTCATAAGCTAGGTATGAAAATCATACTCGACATGGTTTTTAACCATACTGCCCCGGATAATGTTTTATTAACAGAGCATCCAGAATTCTATTTTTATCGAAATGGAAAACCGGGAAATCGCGTTGGTGATTGGAGCGATATCGTTGATTTAGATGTCGATAGAATTGATACTCAAGACTATCTGATTAGCGTCTTAAAATATTGGATCAAACAAGGTGTCGATGGCTTCCGATTTGATGTCGCCACAATGATTCCTATAGAATTTTTTGTTAGAGCAAGAGAAGAAGTGGGAAAGCAGGTTATTTTCCTTGCTGAAAGTATTGATACATCATTTTTTAATTGGCTAGTCAGTCAAGGTTATTATGTTACTAAAGACGAGGATATGATTCCAACCTTTGATTCTCTCTATAACTATCATTGGTTTCGGCAATTCGAGGGATATCTAAAATATGGCGACTCATTAAAACCAGTCGCTGAGATTTTAAATACGCCAAGCAAAGTACTTCGAATAAACTGTTTGGAAAATCATGATAATGAAAGAATCGCTAATTTACTCAATAAAGACGAAACTCGCTTAAAAAACGCTATAGCGTTTATCTTCTTTCTTCCTGGTTGCCCATTTATTTACGCTGGGCAAGAATATGGCGCAACACATAAACCAGAACTATTTGAAAAAGACCCCGTTAACTGGAATGATAGGGATGAAAATATTTATCACTTCACGAAATTACTAATTGATTTAAAACATAAGGATTTCAGCAAAGAGATAGATTTAATTAAAGTTTCTTTATTCGACAAAGATGGATTTAAAATCGAGAAGGGCAATCTCATCGGTTTGTTTAATTTTGGCAATAAACCGCTTTCTCTCGATATTGGAAATGGTAAATATGTAAATTTGCTTGGAAACAATATCGTAAACGGGCAAAATATAAGCCTGAGTGGACCACTCATATTAAAAAAGAATGAAAATTGATTATTGTTTCCACACCCATACTTCTAGATGCGGTCACGCTTATGGAGAAGACATTTCTTTTGTTTTAGAAGCCATCGCCGAAGATATAGTTGAATTAGGTTTCTCTGATCATGTCTTTTTACCAGGAAAAATTCAGCCTGGAATTAGAGGCAATTTTGAACTGCTTGAAGAATATATCAACAGTATTAACTCATTAAAAAAACAATTTGCAGATGATATAAATATTCATCTGGGCTTTGAATGTGAATACTTTCCCGAGTACGTCGAATACTACCATGATTTAAAGACTAAATACGGAATTGAATATCTAATATTAGGTCAACATTGTTTTTATGATGAGGATGGATTTCATTGGTATCTCTACGATAACTGCCCTTATGAAAGAATTAAACAATACACGGACGATCTAATCAAAGGCATGGAAACTGGCTTATTCGCTTATGTCGCTCACCCGGATATCTTTGTCACTCCCTATCCCACCTTTAATTCAGGATGTGAAGAATGCGCGAGACGGATCTGTCAGGCTGCTGAGAAACTGCGCGTTCCTTTGGAAATGAATCTAGGAATGAATGTTCTTTATAGTAATCCAACAAACCTTAGTTACCCTAATGAAGACTTCTGGAGAATCGCCAGCGAATACGATATTGAAGTTTATATTGGAGTGGATGCTCATCGACCCGAAGCATTCCACACGGTGAATTATAATAGAGGCATCTCTCTTATCGAAAAATATCATCTCAAACTATTAACGAGATTAGAAAAATAAGGCCCTTGAAGACCTTATTTTTCATTGAGTGATTTAATTACTTAACGGTTTTCCACAAGCCGTGAAGATTGCAGTACTCATAAGCGGCGATTATTTCATCACCTTCGCAAAGAGAGAAGCAAGCTTCTGGTTTGGATCCTGGAGTTAATAATTTTCTCTGATTGCCTTGCTTGGTCTCAATTGAAATCCATTGGATATAATGGGCTTCGATCATTGGGTGTTCAACTGATCCGACTTTGACATGAACTTTGTTGCCGGTGACTTCGATGACGGGAAGGTGTTTCTCAAAAGCGCCCTCACTTGTATTAGGAACCATTTCTTTCATGGTTTCGCCACAGCAAACAACTGGGTTAACACCATCAACATTCACGATGGCGACGATGTTACCACATTTCGCACAGCGATAAAATTTTTGGGACATATTATTTCTCCTTTTGGTATTACCACCTTAATTATTCACGAAAATAAGATAAAAGGCAATTAGGTTGATAACATGATGATATATTCAAAGAAAAATGTATTTCTATATTCATAGGACTTTATTTTGTAGAACAATTGACCTAAGATTGGTAGGTATGAATTATGTATTTGTTTCTCCAAACTTTCCTAAAATATATTCCCACTTTGTAAAATCTCTAAGCGAGAGAGGGGTCACCGTGTTAGGAATAGGTGATGAACCTTTCGAACAGCTCAATCAAGAATTAAAAGATAATTTAGTGGAATACTGCTATGTCAGCGATATGTCTAATTTAAGGTGGATGAAAAACACCATTTCTTATTTGACATGGAAGTATGGGCACCTCGATTTTATCGAATCAAATAACGAGTGGTGGCTATTCAGTGATTCGTTCTTAAGAGAACATGCTGGAGTTGAAACAGGATTTTTGCCCAATGAAATGGATAAAATCAAGTTTAAGAGCCACATGAAATCATACTTTGAAAAAGCAGGAGTCAAGGTATCTCGTTACATCATGGCGGATACTTTTGAGAAGTCAAAAAGCTTTGCTGAAAAAGTTGGCTATCCTCTTTTTGCTAAACCAGATTGCGGAGTCGGAGCCAATGCCACATATAAAATTAATACTGAGGAAGAGCTCAAATTATTCCACGAAAAAAGTCTATCTGAACCATATATAATTGAGGAGTTCATCAATGGATATATCACTTCTTTTGATGGTATTTGTGACAATGATGGCAATGTTGTTGTAGCCCTTCAAGAAATATTTCCTAAGCCAATCGCGGAGATTAAAACTGAGGACACGGATTTATACTATTTCGCCAATGTTGATATGCCCGATAATTTCCGAAAAATGGGTGAGAGAGTGGTCAAAACTTTTGGCATCTCAAAACGCTGTTTTCACATCGAATTTTTCTGCTTATTAGAAGACAAACCAGGATTAGCGAATAAGGGTGAGATTATCGCTCTTGAATGCAATATGAGATCGCCTGGAGGAAACACTCCCGACCTTCTTCAAGGGGCAATGAATGCTTCATATTATGACGTCTATGCTGACATAATTACCAAGAATAAAACCGAGATTGACTTGAATAAGGAACATTTTGTGGCAATTTCGGTCTCCCGAAAGAACCGTTTTAAATATGTTAAAAGCTTAAAACAAATCCAAGATAAATATAGCGATACTCTTTTTGAACACGGCTACTATCCACAAGGAATAAAAGAAGCGATGGGTGATGAATTTTTCTTTGGAAAATTTAAATCTGTTGAAGAAGCCTTATCTTTCCAAAGTTTTGTAACAGAAAAAGTTAATTAACTAAACAAAATTTGACAAGATATTTAACCTTTTTTGCGAATTTTAAATTCTTGAAATCTTGATTATATCAAGCGGATTTGATTTTTCTTAATTAAAAACAACAATTCTTTTTCTTGCACGCGTGTAAGCGTAAAGATAGAATATACTTGTTAAAGGGCAAAACTACAGTAATGTAGTGACGCAAAACTATAGGGTCTTATTGAAAAGACAGCCAGTTGCCAGTTTCGGAGGGTTGCTGGCATTTTTATTAGCATCTAAACAATGAACTTTGCTCAAAAGAAAGTATTAAGCGTTGCAGCAGGCTTGGCCTCGATTGTTTTTACTATCGTCTCTGTTTGCACTGCGACCTATGCTTGGTTCGCTACAAATAATACTGTCTCGGCAACGGGAATGAATGTTCGCTGTAAGGATAATGACGCGCCCATCAACCTCACCTATGATGTTTTAAAATTCAATGATGATACAAAACTAGGGGAGAGTTACGGGCAAACACCCACTGCGATAGAATTGCCTGAATACGACAGTTATATTTCTAAAAAGAACGAATACGCTAATGTTATATTGCGTTTGGAAGCAACTTTTACTGAAGGTCTCGCTACTACAGATTATGTTGCTTTTGATATCGACTGCTCAGCTGAATTTTTTAAAACTTTTAACGAGACAACCTATATTGATGATCAAACATCAAACGTGATTCAATTTAAATCGGTTATATATTCATATACTTTTGTTGATGAAACAACTCCACCCAGTGAAATAGTCACTGCTTCAATTACCGATACATTTTCCGAGACTCCAGCGGTTAACAATGATGCACGTTATAAGTCTGCTACCACATATTTTAACAGTCTTTACACTTCTACAGTCTATGTTAGTCCTGCCGAAAGAAGCTCAAGCAAAATAACAGATAAAATAGTTACCCTGTTGCCTGAAATTGGAACAAGATCATCGGCGATTGAATCTATCGTCTTGTATTTGGAATTATCTTATAATTTTGGCCTTGTTGATAATTATGTAGATACTCGTTTAAATACTGGAAGTGCTTCAATTAGTTTAAACGGAGATATAAATGATTTATCTTTCTATACCACTAATGTTCCAGCCACTCTAGATTCGATTACTCTTTCAACAAATTCTGTTTCTTTAGTTGCTGGAAATTCAACAAGCGTTTCATCCACTAGTTCAGGTGATGTTACTTGGCGTGCTGCTGAAGATACTGGATCAGTTACTCTTAGCAATACAAGTAATACTGGCGCCACTATTAATGCAGTTAATGCCGGACATGCTATTGTGAGCGCTACCACAGGTCAGGCTTCTGTATATTTGGACGCCGAAATAGCGCGCGCAGTAGTCGCGGCCGTGCAGTTGAATAGAAATTCACTGAATGGTATCGCCGGAGGAACAAGTTCCTTATCAGCAACTCCTTACAATTTTTCGGGAACTGTGACATATTCATGGTCAACTGGTAATTCTAATGTTGCTACTGTTTCAAGTTCTGGTAACCCAGCAACGGTTACATTCATAGACACCGGAACCACCACAATTACTTGTACAGCAACCGATGGAACAAATACTGCTTACGCAACCTGTTCGGTTTCGGTTGTCCACCCCACCGTGACTTTAAATCAGGATAATGTTCAAGGAAATATTGGCGATATCGAAACTTTAATTGCCACTGCAAGTAATTTTTCTGGAACTATTACTTATACTTGGTCAAGTTCTGATGATACTGTCGTTACCGTTAATAACAATAATAGCGCTTCTACCTCAATTACTTTTATTGGAACAGGAAGTGCGACAATTACAGTTACTGCAAGCGTGGGCGGAACAGAAGAGACTGCTTCCGACACTTGTGCCGTTAATGTTGTTGATTTTGCCTTAGATATTCATGAATTAATTGGCGAAGAAGGCGACAGCGGTACCTTAACAGCAACAGCGGCAATTGATACTGGATTGTCTGGAACAGTTACCTATACTTGGTCAACAAGCAATTCATCGGTTGCTACTTATTCAGCCTCTTCTAATAGTGCAACTATTAACTATGTTGGTTACGGCGAAGCAACCATCACAGTTCAAGTAACAAATGGCACCACTACCTTATCTGATAATTGCGATGTCTTGGTTGGAAAATTAACATTAGACCAATCAAATATATATGCGATGAATACCGCTAGTGATGGAACATTAACCGCCACGCTTAATGGCATTACTGACACTGCGAGCTATTCATTCACTTCAGGAACTACCAGCACAGCAACGGTTAGTAATTCAGCTAATGTTGCAACCATAGACTATCTTGCTGCCGGAACAACAGTCATTACATGTACTGCGACTTATTCAGGCGTCACTTTCACCGCGACTGCAAATGTTTATGTTGCTTCGGCTACTTTAGATAACGCTACTTTATCAGGCGTAGTAAGTAATACAGGAACGACAACCGTTACTGCCTCAGGATTCACCGGAACTGTCTCTTACTCCGTTTCTTCTAGCAATTCTGGCGTTGCGACAGCCTCAATGAGTTCAAATGTTTGCACAGTGACTTATGTAAGTGCTGGCACCGCAAATATTACTATAACTGTTGGAGACGGAAACGTGAGCACATCATTAGTTTGTGCTGTCACAGTCACATCTGGTGGAGCAAGTATCACTGAACTGTTCATTTCAGAATATTATGAGGGTACTTCCAATAATAAATATATTGAAATATATAACGGAACTTCTTCCGCCATCACTCTCACAACTTCTAGTTATAACGTCAAGATTGCCGCTAATGGTTCTAGCACTTGGGGATCGGCAATAAATTTGACGGGAACCATTTCTTCTCATGGAACATATGTATTAGCTAACTCATCATCTATGGCTTCCATTCTTGCTCTCGCCAATCAAACAAGCGGAAGTGTCTCTCATAATGGCGATGATTGCATTGGTTTATTTAAAGGTTCGACACTCATTGATATATTCGGTGTCTTAGGCAATGATCCGGGTTCTGGTTGGACAGTCGGTGGAACAGCAAATGCCACTGTTGACCATACTTTGGTTCGCAAATCTTCCGTGACAGGTCCGGTAACCACTTGGAACACTGCTGAATGGGATGTCTACGCAAATACAATAGAATACTTAGGTAGCCATACCACTTTATCTGCCAAAGTACATTTCCCTATCGACCTAACTTATGATGTCTTGAAAATTAATGATGACAATAAATTGTGGGTAAACTATGAGCAAACTCCAACTGCGATTGAAGTGTCAAATTATGCTTTTAATTTTTATCCAGGAAATAGAAAAAGGAGATAAATGTTGAAATTCTTTAGAAAATCAAAATTAGCCGGGATGTTGTACATCCAAGTAATGGCGATACTCGTTGCTTCTGCAGTGTCATGTGTCGCTTGGTTTTCTAGTGTTCAAACTAGTATAAATACTGATATTCCTAGTTCAATTTTGACTTCTTATTTCCACTCTGGAACGGGAACTCTTTTAGATCCCTATGTTATTACAAAACCGGTTCATTACTATAATCTTGTTAATCTTTGGGAAAATAATTACGACGGCTTTGATGTTGAAGGTGGTCCATATTTCCAACTTGGATATAAGTTCGACACCATCAACTACCAATTTGAATCTTACAATGATAGCGGCGTGCTTATCGAAGATACCTATTCCACCTATTTAAATATGAATTATTATTCAGGCAGTCGAGTTTTAACACCAATAGGAAGTGGAACTCACCCCTTTACTGGACATATCGAAGGATATGGTTTAACTGTCCAAAATGTCCATGTGTCAGGAAATGGAAGAAGCGATATTGGAATCTTTGGTTACGTAACCGCTGAGGCCACGATTGAAAATGTTTATTACGATAATGTTGTCATTGACTGTTCTACACCTGATTTGAACGATACGACTGATTTGCATGAAGGAAGTCACCCTTATCACTCCTATGTTGGCTATCTTGCAGGACATACAGTTGATGCAAATTCATGGAGCAATGTTTATATTAATAATTGTCGTATTCTCAATAGCGAAGAGGCAGAATTTGCCAAAAAGAATAATTATGGATATTTTGGATGTGTTGGCGAATATGAAGAGGAAGAGCCATCATCTAATATTAATTATCAATCCACATTAAGAGCCAGCGATGTTTATGATTACTTCAATGAAACAGATCGTTATAACAATATCGCTGGAAAAGGTTTAGCCACTCGTGATACCGAATATATTGCCAGCGATGAAGATACTTTTTCTGATGCTGTTACTTCTAATGGAACTTCTTATTCAATGATCGGCGATACATCTGCAGGGAATCAAACCAAAGATTATTCATTATCGACTGTTGGCTATCAAAGTACTTCAGTAACCTATGATTTATCATATGGCACAAATCATTTAGATTTAGATCCTTCAACAGTCGAAACCACTACATCTCCTGAAGATCAAGCTGCCACCGGATCTGCCGGCAAATATATGTACTGGGACGCAACTGCTGGGCAGTGGGTTTATTATATTACTCAAATGACTCAAGGCGGGAGTGTTGAAGTTCAATACAATTCATATTTCATCTCTTGGGATGATGTCGATGTTAGTACTGGGGCGGTTCTTGGGACTTACTACTACGGAAATGTTAACGGAACACTCACTTCTACAGTTTTTGCAACTCCTCCCACTCCAGCTAATAATCCTGATTATATTTGGGTACTGAAGGATAGCCCATCATCGGTTGGCATCTCGAGTTTATCTAGCTCTGGCGGAACAAAAACAGTTCGTTTTTATTCCCCTGAATATGAAACATATTTATATTGTGCCGAAGGAGGTTCTGCTAGCTCCCCTGAAGATCCAAGCATGGTATCCACTTATGCCGGCGCGACCGCTTTTACCATTGATGGACCTACTTCAAATATTCAATTTGGGGGAGGAACCTATTCATTTATTAACAATGGCGGCATTGGAGGTGGCGTTCCTAATTCAGTTTATCGAGCTGTCCCCTTTCATTTTTCAGGTGGTGTCACCACTTCAGAAGAAGACCCAAGCGCCAAAACATATGATCTTGTCACAGATATAACGGAATTTGTTGCTGGCGAAACATACGCTTTCGCATATGGAACAAATGGTTCAATTAAAGCAATGAGTGCTACTCAAATGACTAATAACCGTGTCGCAATCGTTGCTTCAGCATCTAGCGGTGTATTATCGTATGCATCCGATTTAGGCGAATTCGAATTAGTGGGAGATTCATATGGATGGTCATTTAAAGATCTCAAAAACTCGACTGAATCGACAACCAACTATCTTTGCACTCCGACTACCAGTTCAAACAGAATGACGCTTTCATCTTCTTTGAACGACAATACAAAGTACACTTTGACATTAGATTCCAACAATCAATACATTGTCCAAAACGTGGCCTATACTTCTCGTTTCATTGCTTACAATACTCGAGAAGGCACTAATGGTTTCTTGTTTAGTTCTTATACTGTATCTAGCGGAGAGACAGAACACATACATTTCTACAAGTTGGATGAAGAATCAACTGGATGGATTACTACTGCGGGCGCTTTCCAGTATGAAGCCACTACTGGAGCAGTTGAAGATCAACTTGTATCCTATTCTTACGATGTTTATCGAAATCTCCCAAACGAAGTAGATTATGAGATTTTCAATATCTCAAGAGCGGAAGTCTCACTTATGGAATTCGATTTCCCTAATTCTCAAGTAACCCTCACATGGCCCGAGCCAACTGATGGAGGTTGGGAACTTGTTACAGACGATACTACATTAAGCGCTGGAGATGAGATTGTCATCGCCGCCACAGGCTTTGACTACGCAATATCAGAAACTCAAAATTCCAATAACAGAGGTCAAGCCGCAATAACAAAAGTTAGTGAACCGCCTAGTATTACTTTTGCCGGTGATGCTGGTGTCTGTTCTTTCATTCTC
>JAEZUH010000082.1 GCA_023443485.1 Bacillota bacterium
GCTCCAGTATTTTTTTAAAATTTCTGAAAACAACGAAATAGCCATCTCGGAAGAAGATTACTTAATTAAAATGTTAACTAGATGCAATGTTGATTTATCAAATGATGAAGATAACGATATTGTTCAAAAACAAATTAAGCCTGATTTAAAATGTTTAGATGAAAAAATCGTCCTAAATGATGAATATATTCAATCGTTAAAAATACCAGAAACATCGTTTGGAAATTACACTTTTAAAAAGGAGATCTACAAACCTTACCAAGCTTTTTCATATGACGAGATTAGTGTTAATGAAGAAGACTATCGCGAAATCCAAAAAGTTGGTTATTTTGCTTCTTCGGTTGAATATTTAGTTCTCGCTCAAAATGATGAGGTTTGGATGTCTATTATCCCTAATGAAATCAACACTCATATCACCCAAATTAGCCATGCTCATGGAGACGTCGTGACCTTTGGTTTAGGAATGGGGTATTTCGTTTTTCATGCCATTAAAAAGGATGAGGTCAAAACGCTGACAATCATCGAAAAAGATAAAAAGATAATCGATTTCTTTAATCAATTTATCCTTCCTCAATTAGCACAAAAAGATAAGATTAAAATTGTGTGCGCTGATGCTTATACATATATTAAAGACACTCATCATTTTGATTATGCTTATGTCGATTTATGGCATAACCCAAATGATGGATTACCATTCTATATTTCTTTCAAAAACGCTGAGCGAAATTTCCCTAATTGCCAATTTGATTACTGGCTTGAAACATCAATTTTATCACTTTATCGAAGATGTTTATTGACGGTAATTGAAGAGCAACTAAATAAAACTCCTGAAACTGCATATTTGAAATCAAAAACCAGTGAAGACAAAATTATTAACGATTTGTATTTTAAAACAAAGAACATGGTCATTTCTCGTTATCAACAAGTCCATGATCTGCTAAGCGAAAAGTCCTTAAATGAGTTAATTTGTAAGTAATATCATTGAAAATAACCCGTTTTTGCGGGTTATTTTATTAAAAATTGATATTCGTTGATTATTGAGAGATAAGCTCTTTTTCAATTCGATCAGTGATGTCTTGAGCTTTTTTGTAAATGTCTTCAATGGGTTCGCCAATCAGAAATTTTCCTTCAAGATAGAGAATTTTACCATCGATCATTGTCATCTTAACATTGTCTTTAGAACCACTATAAACAATGTTGTTAACAATGTCGTTTAGAGGTTGCATGTTAGGTTTTGATAAATCAATTTCAATGATATCTGCTTTCTTGCCAATATCGAGTATATCGCAATCATCTAATCCCATGGCTTTTGCTCCGTTGACAGTCGCCATTTTTAAGACTTCATAGGCCGGCAAAGAGCGAGGGTCTTGAGTGCTTAATTTGCTTAGACTAAAAGCAAGTGTCATTTCTTTAAACATATCCAAACAATTATTGCTGGCGGGGCCATCAGTTCCAATACCAATGTTAATTCCAGCTTTTCGATATTTTTCTAGAGGAATAATACCGCTAGCTAGTTTAGAATTGCTTCCTGGGCAGGTAATGATACTGAGATTGTGTTTATTAAAAATTTCAATATCGTCATCGCTAAAATATATGCAATGATATCCGCCTCCCCCATAATCAAAAAATCCTTCTTTTTCAAAAAAAGCGACCGGAGACATTCCTCTTCGAATATGGCAGTCTTCCACCTCTCCCTTAGTCTCGCAAATATGGACATAGAAAGGCGCTTTGGCGATGTGAATAGCTTTCTTTAGTGCTTCAATTTCATCAACTTGAGCAGTATATTCAGCGTGCATTCCAAAGCAGTATCGAACAAGACTATCTTTATCGGTTTTATAGTGATTTAAAAGATTAACTAGATCTTCAGCGTTTGTCTCATGATTAAATGTTCCAAGAAGCAAGATGCGCATTCCAATATCTTTTGCGGCTTGTCCAGACATTAACGGAAAGTAATATTGATCGAAGCAGGCGGTGATACCGCTTGTTAAATATTCAAGATAGGCAACCTTTGAAAGATGATAGACATCGCTTGGGGTGAGCAATTTTTCTCGTGGAAAAACGACATTGAAAAGCCAATCGCGAAGAGAGTATCCATCAGTCTTGCTTCTCAAGAAGGTCATCGCACTATGGCTATGAGCGTTCTTAAAGCCTGGCATTAATATATTTCCCTGACAATCATGAATGAGGTCAAAGGGGCCGTATTTATCGCTACTTGAGCCTATATAAATAATTATTTTGTTTTCGATGACAACATCACCTTTAGTAAGCGGTTCGTCATTCATCTTTAGGATGAGGGCATTTTTAAGTAAAGTTTTCATGTCGCTATCATATCATGAAGAATAATTTTATGGGTAGTCAAAGGTGGGCGAGAATAAAATAAAAGACCAGTGGACTGGTCAATTATTTAGAATTTATTTTTTGAAAAAAATTATTTTTCTTTTCTACGTCTAAGGAAGAAGGAACCACCAACAGCAGTAAGACCAAACATTGATATAACAATAATAAGAATGGAATTGTTTGTTTGGTTAGAAACTGAAGTAATATTTCTTGAACTGCTAATTTGGAAAACCCCATCACTATAAGTTAATTCTTTGCCTTCATGTGTTGCCCAAGCTAGTAGTCTTTCTCTAGCTGTGGAAACAACATAATCACTTGATGTCCAGAAAGTATTTTTTTCTGTCTCAGACATAGCGTTTAGCTTGTCAATTGCATCGCTTAATTTTGTTGTGCATTGGTTGGCAGTATCCTCATACATAACATAGTTTGAGACATTAACTGCGTTATCTTCCCCAGCTAGAGTGAAACTGATAGAGGAGATATTGCTATATAAAGTAGAAGTTCCTGTATATTCAATTTTGAAGAAGCGATAACCGCCATTTGCGATTTCGGCCTCAGAATAAGTGACCCAGGTACTTCCATCTTTGCTGATCGATAGGACACCATCTTGTCTATATCCGGATTTTTGAACGAATGAAACAGAGGTCAAATCTCCACTAAAAGCCGAAGAATTATTGATAGAACCGGCTGTTTTGGCGAATGATAGACAGGATGAATAAACATAAGCATTGGTTGTAACAGTAAAATCTGTTCCACCAATAGTGACTGCTGTGCTACTTGGAGTACTACTACTTTGTGAGACTGTTGATCCGTTGAACTCAGTACCAGCTAATGTGTTCGTTGAACCACTGACTGTTGAGTACGAGATACGCGATACATTAACGGAAAAATTATATGAATTACCACCATACACAACGGAGAATTGCTTAGAGGTATTTGAACCACCACTATTGGCATCAGCGTAAGTGAATTGATACCCCTCGCTAGCAAATGTGAAATTGGAAGTAGTGTTGGATGCACCGCTCTCGTAATTAAGTGTGATGGTGATGTCATTCTTAGTAATAGTCTCGCCAGGATGATATGTCGTGCCATTTGTAACGCTGACACCAGTCAATGTATCAGCGACAACGGTAACATTAAATGTTGTTGTCATTGGACTAGATGAAGTCGATAGAGAGCCAGTGTATGTAACAGTAACGGTCTTTTGACCGGCTGTTGAACTGGTGAATCCACTTAGTGAATAGTCGCTACTATTCAAAAGGGAATCTGGATATGTCGCGCTGTCGGTATACGATGCCGTTACACTAACTGAAGAGGCATTTAATGAACCATCAACATAGACACTTCCACCGGTATATGAGGCTGAAAGACCATCGATAATTTTTTCGCTTTGACCGGCGACACTGTATGTTAGAGCAATCGTTTTAATTCTTAATTGTGTATTAGTGGTGTTACCATTTTGAATTGTCAACGATGTAGAAGCAGAGAGACCAGTAACGCTATAAGTTGTGCTCGATGCAGATATTGAAGTAGCTGTTCCACCATCCACTGAATATTTGACAGTGGGAGTGTAACTAGTGCCTGAGGCTGTCGCCACAAAGCCAGTAAAAGTAACGCCTTCAACAGGAGTAATTGTAATACTGCAACCATCACCAGTCGAAGCATAATAGAGTCTTAATTCACTGCTTGTGGAATTGTATGCTGGTGCGCTTGATGCGGTATTTTTAGCAGAGGTAAATGATAAGATATCGGTAACAGTTCCTGAAACAGCAGTGAAGTTACTAAATGTTCCTTCGGTGCCAGTCGCTGAACCCCAGCCAATGGTATATGTTCCTGAATCAACTGGTGTAGATGGAGCGGTAACTGATATTTGATAGGTAGATGTTTTTGTCGTGCTGCCATATGTATAACTAGCAGTAACTGTCTGCGTTCCTTCTGTGCTCATGTTATATCCACTAAATGTCGATGATGAGGTCACATTGGCAGTTGAAGAGTCACTGTATGTGGCAGTCACTGTTCCGCCAAAAGAGAATGTTTGTCCGACTTCAAAGCTGGTTTGATAGCCACTAACTGAAATAGATGACAATGTTTTTTCTACTGGAGCGGTTACCGAGACTGAGCAAGTATCAGTGAAACTTCCATCGTCGGAAGTCACAGTGATTGTGGCAGAACCAGCCGCATTAGCGGTCACTGTTCCATTGCTGACCGAAGCTACACTTGAATTGTTGCTTTCCCAAGAGACATTTTGATTTGTCGCATTGCTTGGGGAAATTGTGGCTGTCAGATCTGAAGTGTTACCAACGGTTAAATTTAAAGAAGAAGGAGCAAGAGAAACACCAGTAACAGCTACAGAAGAAGGAGTTGACATTTGGTGATAAATTTGAATTGCTGCTTGACCTGATGTATAAGTGGTAAATCTTGGAGCACCAGTGTTATATTGAATTGTTCCATAATCAGTGTTTGTGCTCGTTACTGTAGCATCACCACCTGACGCTATTGATATTGTCCAAGTTGAAGTTCCAGAAGTAAAATTAATGTTTTTAGCCGCACTGCAATAAAGAAGTGATCCACTTCCATTGGTGAATGTCCAAGCTCCTGAAGTCCCTCCTAAAGTAAGAAGCGTTGAGGTTCCTGGACTCGTAATTGTATTTAAATCTGTCGAGAAAGTGGCATCACTTATTGAAGTCAAATAAGTACTAGAAAGAGCACCAGCGGTAACTGA
>JAEZUH010000105.1 GCA_023443485.1 Bacillota bacterium
TTTTTGGTTTTATAGACTCCATTGATGAACGATTGAAGAACCACCTCAGTGGCTTCAGCAGGAATGTTTTCAACAATGTAGTAACCTAACTCTTCTAAAACATATTTTGAAGAGGTGATTCCTGATCCTGATTGCCCAGTTAATATCACTAGTTCAAGCATAATTAAGCTCCTTTCAAATATTCAATAATCGAACGGGCAGCAATCATTCCATCATGCTCCGCAAGATAGATTTGCCTTAATAAACGAGGTAGAACATCTCCCCCTGAAAATAATCCAGGGACAGAAGTCATCATTTTTTTATCAACAGGAATATTACCTTGTTCATCAAGGACTCCTGATATTTTCATAAATTGAGTATTGGGAATTTGCCCAATCAAAGGGAAAAGACCATCAATTGGCAGAATTTTTTCTTCTTGAGTATCAACATTCTTGATTCTCAAACCCGTCACCTTGTCACTTTGAAGAATTTCTAAAGGAACATAAGGAGTGAGAATTGTAACATTTTTCATCTCTTTTAGTTCATTGAGGTTTGCTTCGTTTCCCCGAAATTCATTACGACGATGGACAAGATAAAGATGAGAAACTAAGTGAGAAAGATGAAGCGATTCCTTAAGAGCGGAATTGCCTCCTCCAATAACTGCGATGGGAAGATTTTTGAAAAAGTGGCCATCGCAAAGAGCACAATAGGATATGCCGCGGCCGATAAGGGAATCTTCATTAGAGAAACCAAGTTTCTTCTCTTTGGTTCCGGAAGCGATTAACACTGCTTTGGCTTGGTAGGTTTCTCGATCGGTGGATAAATAAAATAAGTCACCATCTTTTTCCAAAGACAATAGATTTTCTCCAATAATTTCAATACCTGCGTTATTCACTCTCTCAAAAAAGGCATAAGCCAAATCGGGGCCACTTATCTTCGAAAAGCCAGGATAATTATCAACGCGGGGAGCGATGTTGACTTTTCCTCCCGGCGTACTTCTCTCAATGATGGCAATATTTAAACCGGCGTCCTTTAATTTCAAAGCCGCACCAATACCGCATGGACCACATCCGACAATGAGAACATCAAACTGACGATTCATTTTCTATGACCTCCTTGAGATTATAAAATGATTTTATCAAATATTTTGGTTTCAAAGAACTATTGAGAGCTCGGGGACCCCACGTGATTAAGCCACAATCGATTTCCGCATTTTGACTAGTCAAAAAATCAGAACCATTATCTCCAACATACAATACTTTTGCTTTTTCTGGTTGATTTAATATATTCATCGCCTTAAATATTCCTTCGGAATGTGGCTTTGAATGGGCAACATCATCGATGCCGATAACGACATCAAATAAGCCTTTCATATCTAAAAGTTCTAAACAGTATTGGGTTGTGCCATGCATTTTGTTGGTGACAATTCCTAAACGATAATTATCTTTTTTCAGTTCAAGTAAAGCCTCTTTAGCAAAGGGAAAAGACTTGAGATATTGGGGATATAACCGCCAAGAGATGTCGTGAAAATCTTGAAATAGTTGTTCTTGATTAACCTGAGGGAATTCTTTAGCCAAAGTCTCTCTAATGGGAGGACCAGAAAAATACACCATCTCTTCACGCGTTGCTCGTTTTCCGTCGTTGTACTTATCATAAAGACAAAAGAAAGTTTGGGCGATTAACTCATCTGTGTCGATGAGAGTTCCGTCCATATCGAATAAAATAACGTCATATTTTTTAGGCATGGATCTTTTTCATTTCCTGACGACCACGAGCCATATGAGGTATCGATATCGCGAGTAGTCCAAGTAAACTTATTCCAACAGTTAATACAATTAAACCAAGCATAAATTGATAGTTTGAGATATCAACTTTTAGTTCACGTGATTCACTGGTCGCGATCATAACAATTGAGATGGCAATCAAAACAACTCCAATAGAGGAAAAAGTTATAGTGTTAACTAAGCCAGTTTTAAACCATGATGGTTGAGGTTTTAAAAAACCTTTTTTATTATTTATGGCATTGCGAATTGTATGATTCATAATGATGCCCAAGGCACCAACGATAATGAACGATAAGGACCAGAACCAACTCCAAAAACTATCCATGATGTACCATTCATCACGGAGTGGCTCCATGATTGCTCTCACTAAGCCATACCATACAAAATAGCCAAAAGCTAAATCACCAAAAGCCGTGTGTTTACGAAGCTTCTTTCCAAATAGAAAAGCTAAGAGGAAGAATCCGAGCATATTGATGGAACCTTCAATTAAGAATAAAGGAACGAAGACATTGCCTTGAGCAACTAAGCTAGTCGTTCCGTCGCGTCCAAATTGAATATTGTTATATATGATTTTCGGTAACCATTGCCAATACTCTCCGCTCATTTCAAGACCATGGACTTCACAGTTAAAGAAATTTCCCCAACGCCCAATTGCTTGGGCGATGAGAATAGCTGGCAAAACAATATCAGCGACGATGAAGATGTTATAACCTTTATTCCGCCACATGAACCATCCTACCCCAGCGACAATACCGGTTAATGCTCCGCCAAGAATAGTTAATCCGCCATCCCACATATAGAACATAGTAATTGGATCGCTAGCGAAATCGTTCCACTGACCAAGGACATAGAATAATCTTGCCCCAATAACGCCGGCAGGGAAAGCAACCAAGAATGTCGATTCCAAAATACCATGTTTCCCATATTGCTGATACATTCTATGATCGCAATAAAAGTAGACAATCAAAGCTCCCGTGAGAATGCATAATGCATACCACGCGATGTTTGTATCTGGACCATAATTTCCAGGATAAGCTAAGCCTTCGGTAAAATTAATACCATTGGATAACGGCGTAGTTAAGTTTATGTAATCAGCAAAACCTTCTAACGTGATAAATAAGAAGACAAATGCGGTGACCGAGAAGAGAATTAAACCTCTAAAAAGCCACTTATCTAAGGTAGAATTGATGTCTTTTCCATAATAATGGAATATAAAGAAATGAACCGCTAGGAACAAACTGCCACCAAAGATTAATCCACCTACACTAGCGGCGACATATTCATACCACTTCGCTTCGATTTTATTCATCAAAAAGATGAACATGAGAGAAGTCATGAAACTAACCGCAAAAGCAATGCTATAAAATAATATTCTCTTAGTCAAAGTGGTATAGGATATCACTTCACCTTTGGTTTTAATGCTCTTTAAGACATTGAGAATGCCAAGAACAAAAATGGCAATAGCTCCTAAGAGAAAAACGATAAAAAAGATTAATCCAACAATATTCATATTATTCATACTGTCCTTTCTTTAAAACTTTCTTGAGATACTGACCAGTATAGGAGTGAGGATTTTCGCTCACTTCTTCAGGAGTTCCAGTGGCCACGACTTGACCACCACCATCTCCACCATTTGGGCCTAAATCAATGATATAATCCGCTGCTTTTATAATATCTAAATTGTGTTCAATTACAATAACGGTGTCACCATGTTCGACTAGTCGTTGGAGAATTTTCAATAATCTACCGACATCATCAGTGTGCAAACCGGTGGTTGGTTCATCAAGAATATAGACCGTTTTCCCCGTCGGTCTTTTCTGAAGTTCAGCGGCTAATTTGACACGTTGGGCTTCTCCTCCAGAAAGGGTGGTCGCAGGTTGACCTAATTTAATGTAGTTCAATCCCACATCATAGAGAGTTTGAACTCGCTTTTTTAACGATGGACGATTGCCGAAGAAGTCAAGAGCGTCTTCAACAGTCATCTCTAGAACATCATAGATGTTTTTGCCTTTGTAAGTGACCTGTAGAGTTTCTTCGTTATAGCGTTTACCGCCACAGGAATCACATTTCACATAGACATCAGGAAGGAAGTTCATCGGGATGCGGACAATTCCCGCTCCTTGGCATTCTTCACATCGACCTCCGATGACATTAAAAGAGAATCTTCCTTTGTCAAAACCTCGAGCTTTAGCTTCCACGGTTTCAGCGAATAACTCACGAATATTATCAAAAAGTTTGACATAAGTAGCGGGGTTGCTTCGGGGAGTGCGACCAATTGGTTCTTGGGAAACATCGACGACTTTGTCAATGTGCTCAAAACCAGTGATTGATTTAACCGGGCCCGCTTGAACATCTTCACCCGAAAGATGTTGTTTGAGATGCGTAAATAATGTTTGGTTGACTAAAGAAGATTTTCCGCTTCCGGAAACACCAGTGACAACGGTGAAAGTCCCTAATGGAAAATCAACATCGACATTCTTAAGGTTATGGCAACTTGCTCCACGAATTTCAATGAATTTGCCATTCCCTTTCTTCCGTTTTGAAGGAATAGAAATGAATTTCTTATGCGATAGATATTGTCCAGTGATGCTCTCGGGATTCTTTTCAATGTCAGAAATAGAACCAGCGGCGACAACCTTTCCACCATGAATTCCAGCGCCAGGGCCAATATCAACAATATAATCAGCGCTTCTAATCATCTCTTCATCGTGTTCTACGACGACAAGAGTGTTACCTAAATCGCGCATTTCGCGCAAAGTTTTTATTAATTTTTCGCTATCGCGTTGATGAAGCCCAATTGATGGTTCATCTAAAACGTATAAAATCCCTGTTAATTTCGAACCTATTTGAGTCGCTAGTCTGATTCGCTGTGACTCGCCTCCCGAAAGGGTCATCGCCATTCGAGACAAGGTGAGATATTCTAATCCGACATCGCAGAGGAAAGTGGTCCTATTTTCGATTTCTTTAAGGACAAGTCGAGCAATGTCGTTTTGATTTTGTGTTAATTTAGAAGGCAATTGAAGAATCCAGTCTCGCAAATCTCTAATTTGCAATGTTGAGGCTTCATAGATGTTTTTATTGTCAATTAAAACAGCTAGAGCTTCTTTATTTAGTCTTGATCCATGGCAGGTTGTGCATTCGGTGTCATGGAGAAATTTAACATAGTATTCTCTCATCCAATCCGAAGTAGTTTCGGCATATAGTCTTTCGATGCGGTTTTTGACCCCTTCGATATAGCCAATTCGGTTATTAATATTTCCCGAAGAAGATTTTAGGGCATATTTATGAACATCTGGGGAACCATAAAAAATGATATGCTTTTGTTCCTCAGTGAGATCTTTGAAAGGAATATTCATGGGAATATTGTATAGTTTGCAAAGCAAAGTGAATTCTTGCCATTCGAGATTTTGCGAGCCCACCATGTGTTTGTAGTATTCAATCGCCCCACCATTGATTGATAAATCTGTCTTGGGAACTAACAGGCGAGGATCAACCTCTCTTTTTATCCCTAATCCTTTGCAATCCGGGCAACACCCAAGTGGAGAGTTAAATGAAAAAAGACGTGGTTCTAATTTTGGAATCGAAAAGCCACAGATGGGACAGGTGTGACGATCACTCAAGATTTTTTCTTCAAAATCGGACAAAATGATTAATAGTCCATGAGACCAATCAAGGGCTGTTTCAATTGATTCAAAAATTCGGCTTCTGGCTTCGGGCTTCACAATGATTCGATCAATGACAATATCAATATCGTGTTTTTTATTTTTATCTAATTCAGTTATTTCCTCGACAGCAATCATTTGTCCATCCACTCTTAAACGGGTGAATCCATTTTGTCTTATCTTGTCAAAGATGTCCTTTTGAGTTCCTTTTTCATGGTGCACAACGGGCGAAAGGAGCTGAATTTTCGTTCCTTGAGGGTAGGCGAAAACTTGATCAGTCATCATGCTGACCGAAAAGGAGACAATCGGGATATGATGATCAGGACAATAGGGTACTCCAACACGGCCATAGAGCAATCGTAAATAATCGTAAATTTCTGTGACAGTTCCTACCGTCGAACGTGGATTATGCGAAACACTCTTTTGGTCAATCGCGATACTAGGAGATAAACCATCGATTGAATCAACATCTGGCTTATCATAATTTCCCAGGAATTGACGAGCATAGCTCGACATCGATTCCATATATTTTCTTTGGCCTTCAGCGAAGATTGTGTCAAAGGCAAGAGTGGTTTTTCCACTACCAGAAAGACCAGTAAAAACAACCAAGGATTCCTTGGGTATTTCGAGGTCAATATTTTTAAGATTGTTCTCACGAGCACCTTTGATGATAATTTTCTTGTTCATAGCAGTTGATTTATTCTATCAAATAAATAGAGTTATAGAAATGATAACACTTTTTTGTGGTCATTATTGAAAAAAATAATATAATAGAAAGGGTCTCGGGACGTAGCGCAGCTTGGTAGCGCACTTCCTTGGGGTGGAAGGGGTCGTGAGTTCAAATCTCATCGTTCCGACCAGTT
>JAEZUH010000111.1 GCA_023443485.1 Bacillota bacterium
ACTTTGTAATTGACGACAAACATTATAAAACCTCAGATTTTCCTAATTTAAGCAATGCTTTTAGCATCATTAAATCATCAAAAGTGGTGATCTTAAAATTTAGTTTTGAGCCTTCAACTAAATAGACGCTAATGCCAGTTTTTAAAACTAGTTTGCAGTCATCTGTAGTGTCTGTATCACGATGGCTTTTCGCATACTCGTGAGCGTTCTTAATAATTGAAAATTTAAAAGTCTGTGGAGTTTGTCCTTGGAACAATTCACTTCTATTTTGGATTTCTTTAATTTGTTCTTTATCTACTGAACGGATAATGGTATCACTTGCAGGAATAACGGTATCCACAGCTCCATATTTAAGACAAAACTCAATGTTGTTATCAATAATTGATTGGCTGATTAATGGGCGAGCCGCATCGTGAATAACGATAATATCATCACCATTCGCATTCATGGATTGAATAGCTTGAAGACCATTATAAACAGAGATTTGACGGGAATCTCCCCCGGAGACGACATTTTTAACTTTGTTTAAATCATATTGTTTGCACCAAACCTTGACTTGATCGATATATTCTTTATTGGTGACAATGATTATTTTTTCAATTTTATCATTCACTTCAAAAGCTTCGATGGTGTGAACGAGAAGTGGCTTATTGTAGACATTTAAAAATTGTTTGGGCTTGTCTGCATTTCCCATTCTTGAACCAGTTCCGGCTGCTAATACTAATGCAATATTCATACTTACCCCCTTACAAGCGATTCTTTTTACAGAATGTTTTATAATCAACTGTTAACGATAATCCTTTGTGATAGTGGTGCCCAACTCTCTTCTCAATTGGAGGTAATTTCATGTAGTCTCCAAATAAAAGAGTTAAGTATTTATCATAATCTTTAGGGACAATGACATCCACTCCTTCAAAAACAACGTGGTTTCCTTCTTCGAATATCTCTTTGGGCATTGCTTCTCTATTAGCGTTATTACCAAAAAGATTTCCCACCAGCACAGCTTTATCATAAGGTATTTTTTTGGCAAAGCGATCAATCATTTTGTTGCGATAGTGGCCAACGTTTGTCCACCAAAACAATAAAGCGACTATATTTAAAGGAATATCAATATACCAAGTTCTAGCAGTAATTTTTCGATAAAAAGCTCCGAGATACATCAAGAAAACATTACCCCAAACTCGATGAACTTTTTTGGCAAGTTTTTTTGCTGGTTTCTCCTCATAGCTCATTCCATCGATAGGATATACATCAATCCAGACACCGTGATTCATTTGATGATGAGCATACGGTTTCTCAATGAAAGTAGTATTCGAATCACGGACCTTGGCAAAATTATATAAATAATTAGGATCAGTTTTGTATGTTTGAATAAAATAACGAGAATCTTTAAATGGGTTTTTCAAAGAAACAAACTTATCGTAATCTGCTCTAGGCAATCCGACATCAATATCGTCATCCCATGGAATAAAGCCTTGATGGCGAACAGCTCCGATAGCGGTTCCTCCCACAAGGTAATATTGCAAATGATGTTCTTCACAAACACCAATAAAAGCTTTAAGTATTTCTAACTGACACTTTTGTAAATCATTCATAGGGATATAATACCTTTTTTTAAACTTATTAGAAATAAAAAGCCACCGAGTAAGTGGCTTTTGATTGAATAATTATAGAGTCTAATGTTTCTTTTCAGAAAATTCTTGATAGAACTTCTCGTAAGTAGCTTTAAGTTGTTCACCTACAATAGCGAGATTTCTTTTTTTCACCAAATCATAACCATTTTCAACAATTTGATGACAATCATTTGAAAATAAATAATTTAATTTCTCAGCAAATTCATCATTGTTGGAAGCCATTAAACAATTCTCATCCTCTTTGAGCCACTCATCATAAACGCCAATTCTTCTCACAAGGACAAGGCACTTACTTGCTAAGGCTTCTAAAACCACAATTCCTTCGGTCTCTTCATAACTGGGGAAGAATAAACAAGAAGCATATTGCATCGCGCCCTTAATAATTGAATTGTCGATGTATCCAGGCATAACGACATTATCGGGCTTATGTTTAATTCCTCGCAAAATTTTTAGCTGAGTGGCAATTCTTTGAAGATGCCCAAACCAAATAAATTTGACATTGGGGAATTTTCTTGCCACTTCAAAGAAATCGAGAATTCCTTTCCTTTGGAAAGGATAGCCAATTCCAATTACAACTTTTTCACCCTCTTGGATATTGAAGAATTTTTTGAAATCTTCAACTTTTTTGTTGTCTGGTCGGTAATCTTCGATTTCGATACCATTTGAAATAGCAACCACTTTAGGGCCCAGTTTATATCCTTCGATAAGTTTTTTGGAATATGGAGTAGGAGTGATAATCATTCCCGCGTGCTTATACATGTAAGTAATTTGGCGGTTAAACCATAAAGCAATCAGCTTCCATAGCCTAAAAGAGTTGCGAAAATCTTCATAAGTGGAGTGACCGTGAACAATGACAGGTATTCCTTTTTTGTTACACTTGCGAAGAAGTCTTTCGCTTTCATTCATCAAAGTATTGATGTGGACTAAATCATAGTCATCTTTAGGATCGATAGTGAAATCAACACCTGCACTTTTTAAAGCAATCATTTGATGCTTCATTGCACGTCCAATGCCGGATGTTTTAATCGTTTCAGGATTTTGAAAAAATAAGAGTACCTTCATATGCTTAATTCTAGACCAATCCATTAATTAATCCAATAGAGTGGTGATATTTTTATTTATTTCGAGATGTTAACTTTCAAATGATGTGAGACTTTTTTGTCCTTGCTTTGCTCTTATCTTAATAAGTTCATCGTAAAGTGACAATTCAATTTCATTCGGAGTTAAACATTTTAGTACAAACCTTGGTGTGTCATTATATCTTCTGTTCCATGATTCTCCTTGATTTCTTAAGTCTTCTAAGTTGAAGAACCTCAAGGTTCTATAGAATTTATCTTGGTCTATTCTATGGCTTCTTTCGACTTTTCCATTATGTTCAGGGGTTCTTGGTCTTATTAGCTTATGTATGATTCCTTTTTCAATACAATATTGTTCTAGATAATTTGGGTATTTTCTTGAATGAATGGTATTTGTTCTTTTCACTTTATCGGTGAATTCCAAGCCATTATCACTCTGCAAGATGATTGGACTATATCCAAATGATCTAATAGCCTTTTTAAGAGCGGTTACGGTTTCATACAGACTATGTTCATTCGTGTAATGTAGATATCTTTTTCTGCTGCATTCGTCCAGGATTGTATATTGGTAAAACTTATTTTCGGAATGACCACCTGTATAACATTCTTTTGGAACGAATTTGACATCAATTTGCCATTTCTCACCTATCATTGTCGGTGTGTGATAGGGCTTATCGTGTTTCTTTTTTGCGTTACTTAAATATGGTGAATATTCTTTATTTCTTTTTAAGATTCTCAGCGTACTTGATAATGATATAACATAGTTATTTCTATGCATCTTTATCCAAATCTCCATATATGAATTATCTGGATTTCTTCGTTTTAAGTCCAGCACCTTTTTAATTACTTCTTCTGATAATGTTTTTGGGTGAGGTGTCTTTGGTCTATGAGAGTGATCTTTTAAAGAGCCAGAAGTACCGTCGTAAGCTTTTAACCATCTAAACAACGATGATTTTCTGACATGATAAAAAGAACAAACCTTACTTATTTTCCAGTGCGATTCCTTTGCTCTTTTGCAAGCATGGAATCTTGTTTCAATATCTACAGGTACAAAGTTTCTTTCTTGTGTTAAAATGTCCATGGAGTCCTCCTTAACAAGTTGTGGTTAACTTATTATAAGCAAGGACTCTTTTATTTTCTTTAATTTAGTCTCACATCAATTGAACTAGTACAGTGGTGATATTTTTATTTATTTCGAGACATCTATTTAATACTTGTTTCTTCTCGCACTTTCACAAATTCACTGAATCGAAATTGCGAAATGAAAAAAAGTCTCGATTCAAATCAAGACTTTGAGTATAAAGTGGCTGGGGTGGCTGGGATCGAACCAGCGAGTCGCGAATTCAGAGTCCGCTGCCTTACCGCTTGGCTACACCCCAATATTTGCATTATTGAGCTTCAGCCAGCCGAACCTCGAGAACGCCAGGAACCTCTTCTTGTAAGATGACTTCCACCAATTCTTTAATGTCCGCATCAGCATAAACACAATCTTGGCAGGCGCCGTGCATTCGTACAAAAACGATTCCATCTTTAAATGAAACAAATTCAACATCTCCCCCATCCTTTTGAAGGAAGTGGCGGATTTTATCAAGGGTTGTAATAATTAATTGTTCAGTGCTATCCATAATGTCCGATACAAATATTAACACAACTAACATAAAATGTTTATAGAGATGCAAAATAATAGAGTAATATGATTATATGAAGATTGAATTAGAGGGTAAAAAGTCCCTTCTTAGCCTTATCCCTGGCTTCTACCAATTTGGTCCAAACGAGTCTTTTTCTCCCTGTGCTTTAGGGTTAACCGAAAACTCGCTAATTGTCTACAGCGATTATGCTCCTGATGAGATTCGTCAAGATGCTTTCCTCTATCGCATAAAAAAAGAGATAGATTTAAATTTTTTAAAGACAATAATTGTTCAAAAGATTAAGCACGATTCTGATATTGACCGTTTTGATCGTTT
>JAEZUH010000007.1 GCA_023443485.1 Bacillota bacterium
CTCGGTGAAATCTTAATACCTGTGAAGATGCAGGTTACCCGCGACTAGACGGAAAGACCCCATGGAGCTTTACTGTAACTTAATATTGATCGTTCGTAATTCATGCACAGGATAGGTAGGAGACTATGAGACTAGGGCTTTGGCCCTAGTGGAGTCGACGTTGGAATACTACTCTTGAATTGTGAACGCTCTAACTCGAACCTCACAGGCTTTGAGGACAGTGTTAGGCGGGCAGTTTGACTGGGGCGGTCGCCTCCCAAAAAGTAACGGAGGCGCCTCAAGGTACCCTCAGCACGGTTGGAAATCGTGCGTCGAGTGCAAAGGCATAAGGGTGCTTGACTGCGAGACTTACAAGTCGAGCAGGGACGAAAGTCGAGCTTAGTGATCCGGCGATTCCTCGTGGAAGGGTCGTCGCTCAACGGATAAAAGCTACCCTGGGGATAACAGGCTGATCTGATCCAAGAGTTCACATCGACGATCAGGTTTGGCACCTCGATGTCGGCTCATCACATCCTGGAGGGGAAGTACCTTCCAAGGGTTTGGCTGTTCGCCAATTAAAGTGGTACGCGAGCTGGGTTCAAAACGTCGTGAGACAGTTTGGTCCCTATCTGTCGTGGGCGCAGGAAGTTTGATAGGATCTATCCCTAGTACGAGAGGACCGGGACGGACGTAGCAATGGTATATCGGTTGTCACGCCAGTGGCATGGCCGGGTAGCTACCTACGGAATGGATAAACGCTGAAAGCATCTAAGCGTGAAGCCAGCCTAAAGATTAGACTTCCCATTCGCAAGAAGTAAGACCCCCGCAAAGTTAGCGGGTTGATAGGTTAGAAGTGTAAGTGCTGCGAGGCATTAAGCTGACTAATACTAATAGGTCGAGGTCTTAATTTCTAAGATTTTCAAAAAATAAAATTAAAGTTTCTATTTAACAAAGAAAGCAACATGTGATAATATTCAGTTTTGAGAGAACATAAACGAACTCTCTAGAAAAAAAGTCTGGTGGTGATGGCGCGGTGGATACACCTGTTCCCATCCCGAACACAGAAGTTAAGCACCGTAGTGGCGAAGATATCCGCAAGGACAAAATAGCGAGCTGCCGGGCTTTTTTTTATTATTTCAATAAGCTAGAATAAATAGCGGGGTAAAACTATATGAATATCAATGTCATTCGCCTAAGAACCGTTCTCGATGATCGCGAGAAAAACATCATCAAAGAAAATACCAACTTCCTTGAAGAAATAAACAATTATCTTCTCGAAGAAGATTTTATGATTAAAGAAAACGCTTTAGATCCAGTGATGTCCATCATCTTTGTGGAGACTGGAGGAAGCGAAAATAAATTCCTTTCCATTTTTGATAAATTAGGAAAATTCATCGTTCTTCTATCTAACGGAAAGAATAATTCTTTACCTGCCTCATTTGAAATCAAAACCTATTGCTCCCAACATAATAAAGAAGCATTTATTGTCACGGGAACTGAAGAGCAATGCGCGGATGAAATCAAACATTTTGCACGAGTCAACCACGCGATTAAAGTTTTGGAAAATAACAATCTAGGAGTGATTGGAAAACCTAGTGAATGGCTCATTGCTTCGATGATGGATGCTCCCACTGTGTACGACTATTTTAAAATTAATCTTGTTAATATTGGGATGGATGAATTAATTCAAGAAATTGATAAGAAAAAAATGGGAAATGTCCCTCATCTAGAAAAAATTAAAAACAAATTTAAAAATCCTCAAGTACTTGAAGAGGCTTGTTTCATCTATGGCGCTCTTAAACGTCTGATTGAAAAGTATCACCTTCATGGTTTTACGATTCGTTGTTTTGATCTCCTCGGTAAATATAAAAACACCGCTTGTTTAGCCTTGGCGTTGCTGAATGAAGAAGGAATTACCGCCACTTGTGAAGGAGATGTTCCTTCAATGTTGACGATGCATATGTTAACCGCTTTAACTGGCCGTCCTTGTTTCCAAGCCAATCCTTCTCGCGTTGATTTAGAAGAAAACACCGCCTTACTCGCTCACTGTACGATTCCTTTGAATATGGTTTCAAAATACGAACTGATGACGCATTTTGAAAGCAATTTAGGAATTGGTGTTAAAGGCACAATGCCTCTTGATAAAGTGACGATTTGTAAGTTATTTCTTAAAGATGGAAAACTTATCGAAAACTCTGTTATTACCACTGGCAAAATTAAAGAGAATTGTTCTCTTCCTGGATACTGCCGAACTCAAATACTTGTTCAATTTGATCAGTATGGTCTTTATTCTCTTTTTCAAAAAAACTTCGGTAATCACTTGATAATTACTTACGCTGATGCCGAGGAGGATTTTTTCACCCTCCTTACCATGTATGAAAAGCAAAAAGAAACCCATTAGTTTCTTGCTCTTTATTATATCTATGATATAATCTTTAACCGGTAAGATATGAAAATTACAAAAGCCAGCGTTGCTTACGCCTTCCTATGCAATATCCCCGTTAGTGCTTGCCTCTGTTTAGCGGCAAACATTTCCAATAACGGCGGGAATTTTGTCATACTAGATTTTCTACTAAATTATGCGGTTTCATTGCCGATAGCTATTTGCATATCTTTATTTGTTCCTCTCATCGGGCTAGGAAAGTGGTTCACTGGCTTATTTGGCATTGAACACGAAACCTTTACTCATAACTTAATGTATCGCTTACTAGCGACTCTTTTTTATTCATTCATTTATTTTATGATTTTGAATCCGGTTCTGGCAATTTTTAACGGCCTTGTTAGTGGAGTTTGGTTCGATATACCCTTATTTTTATTTGGCTGGATGAGAAGTTTACCTGGCATGCTGGCGGTGGGATTTTTCTCCTCGCTATTTTTTGATATTCCTGCCTATCGTGTCGCTCACAAAATCGATCCAAATTTCTAAAAATTATTCTCAATGAATAAGATAGAAAATTGCCAAAAAGCCCCTGCCTTGACAATATTACTTTTACTAAGTAAAATTGAATAACCTAATTTAGGTAAATATGAAAGCAAACGAAACAAATACCAAAAACCCAAAAATAACTGAGGAAGAGATAATCGCACTTGTCAAAGAAGCGATCGTTCCTTGTTATGGTATAAAAGACATAGCGAATATTTCTCAAACGAAAGGAAAAAAAGAGGAAGGCATAAAAATTAAATTTCATGCAGACCGGACATTTACAATTGATATCTATGTGGTAGTCATCTATGGCTTAAAAATTACGGAGACCATCCGTTCTTGTCAAAAGATGGTGAAGTATATTTTTAATCACTATTACCCTCAGCAATGTCGATTCATCAATGTCTATGCATATGATTTAGCCTCTTAGAAATTAAAATGAAACAACTCAGTGGTCAAGATCTCAAAAAAATGCTCATTTCGGGCGCGAATAATCTTTACAATTCCTACCCAGAAATTGATGCTTTAAACGTTTTCCCGGTACCCGATGGCGATACTGGTATGAATATGAACCTCACCATGACCAGTGGTAGTAAAGAGATACAAAACCGTGGTGATGAAAGTATTGCTGATATTGCTAAAGCTTTTTCACGCGGCCTCTTGATGGGAGCTCGGGGAAATTCTGGAGTAATCACTTCGCAAATCTTTCGGGGTTTTGCCCAGGGCTTAGAAGACAAAAAAGAAATTAATGCTGTTGAATTCTCTCGCGCTTTTGAAAAAGGTGTTGAAGTCGCTTATAAAGCGGTCGTTAGACCAGTTGAAGGCACGATTCTGACTGTCATGAGGGAATCGAGCGAAGCTCT
>JAEZUH010000059.1 GCA_023443485.1 Bacillota bacterium
AAATCATTTGTATTAATTTGAACATCAATTTCATCGGCTTCAGGCATCACCAACACTGTGGCGGTCGAGGTATGAATTCTTCCCCCTGCTTCTGTCTTTGGAACACGTTGAACACGATGGGCACCACTTTCAAATTTCATTTTTGAATAAACGTTTTTTCCACTAATTTTAAAGGAGATCAAAGAGAAGCCACCAGCTTCTGATGGACTTTCATCTAACATTTTAATTTTCCAATTTTGCGATTCTGCATACCTGGTATACATTCTGAAAAGATCGCCAGCAAAAATGTTGGCTTCGTCTCCACCAACTGCTCCGCGAATTTCAACAATAATGTCTTTCTCATCGTTAGGATCTTTCGGAAGTAATAGTTCTTTTAATTGTTCTTCAATATCTAAAAGCAAAGTTTCAAGGTGTTTTACTTCTTCTTTTCCCATTGTGGAAATATCGATGTCGGCATCGTGAACCATTTCATTTGCATCATCAATATCTGCAAGAGTTTTTTTGTATTGTAAAAAAGCATTAACTTGAGGATCTAATACTGCTCTTTCTTTAGAAATTTCCCGAAAATGAGTGATATCACGAACCACTTTTTCATCCATTAATTCCTCATCAATTTCTTTGAGCCGCTTTTCAGCAGACTCGAGACGTTGATACATGCTTTTTTCCATAAAAAACCTCACTTTTGGCGATATGTATTTTATCATATAGTCAAATAAAGAGAAAGGCTCAATTGGTTTATTTAATATTCATATTAAGGCTTTTATAACTAGTCCTTTTTGTGTATAATTTGATATGGTAACTAATTATGGCTTATAAAGCACTTTACAGAAAATATCGACCGAACACATTTGATGAGGTCGCTGGTCAGCAACATATTGTTAAAACAATCAAGAACGCTCTTGCAACAGGAAAAATTGCTCATGCGTATCTTTTCGCCGGACCTCGCGGTACAGGAAAAACTACGATGGCAAAGCTTCTCGCGAAGGCACTAAATTGCGATGAAGGTCTAGGAAAACAATGCAATGAATGTAAAAATTGCGTCGCAATAAACGAGGGTACCCATCCAGATGTTTTAGAAATTGATGCTGCAAGTAACAATGGCGTTGATGAAGTGCGTGATTTAATTGATAAAGTCAAATACAGCACTATTTTAGGAAAATACAAAGTCTATATCATTGATGAAGTCCATATGATGACTACCGGAGCGTTTAATGCCTTGCTAAAAACTTTAGAAGAACCACCAGAACATGTGATTTTCATTTTAGCTACTACAGAACCTCATAAAATATTGCCAACTATTCTTTCTCGCTGTCAGAGATATGATTTTTCAAAAGTAAGCGATGATGATATTCGAAGCAGATTAAAAGATATACTTGAAAAAGAAAACATCGTTTATAACGAAGCTGCTATTAATTTAATCATTATGCTATCTGAAGGAGGGATGAGAGACGCTCTCTCAATCCTCGATCAAGTTTTAGCCTATTCAAGTAACCGCTTGATCGAAGATGATGTTTTGGATATTTTTGCTCTCGAATCAACAGCTGAAAAAGTTGAACTATTAACCTCAATTGGCAACGGCGACTTTACTGATGTATTAGATAGATTAAAATCTTATGTTTCTAGAGGAACTGATATTAAAAGATTAACTGATGATTTATTGGTCCTTTTAAAAGATGTGCTAATTTATAGAGCAACGAACCGTTTTGATTTTGTGGAGCAACTTGCCAAGAAAGACATATTGGCTCTTTCTAATATTTTCGATGAAAAAAAGACCATTGAAATGATTGATATACTAATGAATGCTTTAAAGGATTATAAAAACGTTACTTCTATCACTCCAATTTTTGAAGTTATGTTATTAAAACTGGCCTCACTAAAATTCGAAAAAAGGGAGGACCTTACTGGAATAGAAGAAGTACCAGTATTAGAGGTTAAGGAACAAAAAGTCATTAAAAAAGATGCAGAAATGGTTCCAAATACCCCAAAAAATGAAACCGCTGTAAAAGAAAAGAATGAAATTAATAAACAAGAAATCGTTGAAGAAATCCCTTTTTCATTCTCATCTGTTGTATTGAGTGATGACACCCTCATTTTGAAAAATACTGAACATGAGGAAAGTTATTCTATTGACGATAACATGATGATCAAAATAATGGCGACAAGCAAAAAAGAGATTAAAACAGCTCTGCTTGACAATTGGAAGAAGATTAAGCAATTGAATGGTCACCCAATATTGGATAAAGCTTCTATGCTTCTTATTGATGGTCACCCTTTAGTGGCTGGAAACAAAATTCTAATTTTAGAATACCCTCTCGATAAGTCAGTAACAAAAGTTAACACACAAATAAATCAAAAAGACATGCAAAATGTAATTTCCAACATGTTTGGTAGAAAAATGTTTGTTTATGCTGTTTCGCGTAGGGAATCGATCCGACTTCAAAAGATGTATATGGATTTAGTCCAAGTGAACAAACTCCCCAAAGTAAGCGATATCAGCCTTGAATTTAAAGGAGAATAATGTATGAACATGCAACAAATGATGATGCAAGCGCAAAAATTGCAAAGAGAACTCAACAAAGCTATGAGCGAACTTGATGCAAAGGAATTCACTTTGTCAAAGAGCGGCGCAATCACCATTACTTTACTTGGTTCGCACGAAGTTAAATCTATTGAGATTAAGGAAGATTTTTTAAATTCCGAAAATAAAGAAATGATTGAAGATTTAATTGTTATAACAATTAATGAAATTATTCAAATGATTGAAACATCTCGTGGGGACATTAACGAAAAAATCACTGGAAGAAGAACTGGATTGGGAATGTAAATGGAAAAATTGAAAGCTTTAGAAAGAATTGAAGATTCACTCGCCAAATTACCAAGTGTAGGTAAAAAATCTGCCGAAAGAATGGCGTATGCTATGCTTGAAATGGAAGAGGATGATTTAAATGAGTTTTCTGATGCAATTAAAAATCTAAAATCCTCGATTCATGTTTGCCCAATATGTGGAAATTTGACTGAATCATCTCTTTGTGATGTCTGTGGTGACTTATCAAGAGAAAAATCGTTGATGATGGTTGTTTCTTATCCAAAAGATTTGATTGCTTTCGAAAAAGCAGGCACTTTTCATGGTCTTTATCACATCCTTGGTGGAACAATTTCTATTTCAAAAGGAAAAAACATTGATGACTTATCTATTTCTCAGCTGATTAGTCGTTTAAAAGATGGAAGTGTTAGTGAAGTCATTATTGCAACCAACCCTACTATTGACGGGGAGACAACAGCTTTGTATTTAGCTAGAGTTATTGAACCAATGAATATCCGAGTGACTCGTTTAGCTTATGGTTTACCAATGGGGGGCAATCTCGATTATGCTGATTCCCTCACTTTATCAAAGGCCCTTGAGGGTCGTACAAAATTATAGAGGGGAAATATATGTTTATCACACTTGAAGGCCCTGAAGGTTCAGGAAAAACTACTGCCGTTGAATTTGCTGTTAACAAATTGCTCGAGATGGGCTACGAAATTGTTCGAACACGTGAGCCTGGTGGCACCATTATCAGCGAGCAAATACGAAATGTTATTCTCGACAAAGCAAATACTGCAATGGATGCGCGAACTGAAGCTCTTTTATACGCAGCTAGCCGTCGACAACACCTTATTGAAAAAATATGGCCTGCTTTAAAAGCGGGAAAAATTGTCATTTGTGATCGCTATTTAGACTCCTCGTTAGCTTATCAAGGTGGCGCACGCGAATTAGGAATTGAAGAAGTATTAAAAGTTAATTTATTTGCTACTGAAAATACTTGGCCAGATTTAACTTTACTTTTTGATATCGATCCTGCCATCGGATTGTCTCGCATAAGTAGCAATAATCAAAGAGAAGTTAATCGTTTAGATTTAGAAAAACTTGATTTTCACAAAAAAGTTCGCTCTACATTTTTGAAATTAGCAGAGCAATATCCAGAGAGATATGCCATTATTGATGCTAGTAAATCAAGAGAAGAAGTAGCTAAAGCTACTCTTGATGCAATTTTATCAAGACTATGCAAATAGGTGATTATTTAAAAAAGTATCAGCCAATAATTTACCAAACTTTTGTCAATTCATTAGAGAGGGATACTCTTTCCCATGCATATTTGTTATCTGGACAACCAGGTACTCCTTTATTCGAAACCGCGAAATATCTTGCAAAAACAATCATGTGTGATTCCCCTTCACCTCTTGCTTGCAATAACTGCATAACTTGTTTAAGAATTGAAGATGACAACTACCCCGATTTTATTATTTATGATGGCTCTTCGCAAACTATCAAAAAAGAAGAAGTGGTTTCAATAGAAACGCAGTTTGATAAGACCGCTTTTGAAAGCAAAGGAATCATGATTTATATTCTTCACTTGGTGGAAAACATGACTCCTGTCGCCGTTAATTCAATACTCAAGTTTCTCGAAGAACCAGGAAATCGCATTTATGCTTTCTTGACTACCAATAACGAAAGTGGCGTCTTGCCAACAATTATTTCGCGTTGCCAAGTAATGAGATTAAAATTGGTGGATAGAGGTTTAATCATAAGAGCAACGATTGAAAAAGGTATTAGTCAAGATGATGCTGAACTGCTTTCCTATTTCTATAACGATTCTGATTTAATTATTAAATTCTTAAACGACAAAAACGAAGAAAACTCATATCAAGATGCAAAGAATGGTTTTGTCTCTCTTTTAGAGGCGCTTGAAAAAGACAAAGGAACGGAAGCAGTTTATATTTGTGAAACAAATATTATCCCCCAAATGAAATCAAAAGAGTCAACACGTCTTTTTCTTGATATACTAATACAGGCTTTTGAAGACATGATTAGTATCAAACATGGAAAAGAGCCAATCTTGAAAAGTTATAATTCTGCCCTTTCTTATTTGGCAGAAAAAATGCAAAATATCGAAAATGTTTTGCAAGAAATATTGAAATGTAGAAATCTAATTAACTTAAACGTAAATACATCGTTGTTAATCGATCACTTAATATTTCAAATTATTAAGGAGTAAATATTATGGAAAATGAATTTAAAAACGAAAATATAGAAGACGCTTCTCTTTTTGATCACTATGTAGGCATCCAGTTCTTCTCTACACCGAGAATCTATTTCTTCGGCACAAAAGATTTGCCACTAGCGTTGGGAGATAAGGTTATTGTAGAAACCATCAAAGGCTTAGAATTAGGCATTGTAGCTACTGAACAAATTGATATTAACAAGTATAGAGCTTCCATCGGTTTAAAACCCATCATAAGAGCCGCAACCGATGTCGACATACGTTTAAGTGAGATTAATAAAAGAGATGCTGCTCACGCTTTAGAAATATGCAAAAGTGAGGCTGATAAATTAAATTTACCTATGAATTTGATATCTTGTGAATTCACACTCGATAAATCAAAGGTTCTTTTTTCCTATTTGGCTGATGAACGGGTCGACTTCAGAGAATTATTGAAAAATTTAGCTTCTCGTCTTCACACAAGAATAGAATTAAGACAAATTGGATCTCGCGATAAAGCCAAGATGGTTGGGGGCATTGGTGTCTGTGGTCTCCCACTTTGTTGCGCGACATTCTTGAATGAATTCGATGGCATTTCAATTAGCAGAGCTAAAAACCAAATGTTGGCTATTAATATTCCTAAGTTAAGTGGCCACTGCGGAAAATTATTGTGCTGCTTAAAATACGAAGATGAGGCTTATTCTGAAGCAAAAAAATTGTATCCAGAACTTGGAAGTAAACTGTTTATCAACAAAGTCGAGTACACCATTACAAATATTAATGTCATATCCGGAATCGTAAAAATTGAAAATCGCGAAGATGTGAAATTTATGCCTTTTGAAGAATTAAAAAAACAGGCTTACTTTGTGAAAAAGAAGATTAGTAGTGATGATAAGAACTAAGAGTTTTGACAATACCAGACCAATTTTATATTTAGTTGCTACTCCTATTGGAAATCTTTCTGAAATTTCTGAGCGTGCTCTTGAAATATTAAGAAACGTAGATTTTGTTGCCGCCGAAGACACGAGAAACGCACGTTCCCTCTTGCTACATTACGACATCAAAAAAGATTATATCTCCGTTAGAGAGCACAACGAGGTTCAAGCTTCTTCAACTATCGTAAATCTATTAAAAGAGGGCAAAAAAATAGCGTATGTCTCCGATGCTGGTTATCCAGGAATCAGCGATCCAGGTGCAATATTAGTAAACAAGGCAATTGAAAATGGGATTAAAGTCTCCACCATTTCAGGTAGTTCGGCATTTTTAAATGCTTTGGTGTCCTCTGGCTTGCCAACCGATCATTTTTACTTTTTCGGTTTTCTTTCTCCAAGGGAAAAAGAGACAATCGACCAATTGACTAGTCTATATGAAATGAAAGATACTCTTATTTTTTATGAGAGCCCCCATCGAATCTTTAAGACTCTACGGATCATGGAAAAAGTATTCGGAAATAGAGAAATTGTCGTTGCTCGTGAACTCACCAAGATTAACGAAGAATATATTCGTGGAAAAATAGGAGAAATTATCGATTTAGAGCAAGAAGGTTTGAAGGGCGAGATGGTGATTTTGGTTTCGGGAAATCACAATAAAAAAATTGTCGATGATGAGGCTATAAAACAAAGAGTTGGTCTCTTGAATAAAAAGGGTTTATCCACAAAAGATGCAATAGAAATAACTAGCGAGGAATTTGATGTTAATAAAAATTACATTTATGATCTCGTTCATAAAAAGTAAATTGTTCTGGCAAATAATAGTCTAAATTCGTTCTATTTCTTTAAGAAATACTGTTTTTCTTGCAAATGGGTATACGTTTTTCTATGATAGGAAACGCGTCATTTTAAGGAGGGTTTAAAATGGAAATCAGAAATGTTGCTATTATCGCTCATGTTGACCATGGTAAAACTACTCTTGTTGATCAACTTTTAAGAACAGCCGGAGCTTTTAGAAGTAATGAAGAGGTCGAAACTCGTGTAATGGATTCCAACGACATTGAGCGAGAACGTGGAATCACAATTTTAGCGAAAACTACTTCAATCACATATCACAATACACATATTAATATTCTCGATACTCCAGGACATGCCGATTTTGGTGGTGAAGTTGAAAGAATTATGAACATGGTGGATGGATGTTTACTCCTCGTTGATGCTTTTGAAGGAACAATGCCTCAAACACGATTTGTTCTCAAAAAAGCTCTTGAAGCCCATATCAAACCAATTGTTATTATCAATAAAATTGATCGTGCTCATGCCGATATCAAGAGTACGGTAGATCAAGTACTTAATTTGTTTATTGATCTAGGTGCTCCAGATGAATTTTTAGATTTTCCGATTGTCTACGCCTCGGCTTTAAAGGGAACAAGTTCAACATCCCCCAATCCTGAAAGTCAAAAAGCTGGAATGGATGCAATTTTGGAAACAATCATTAGCAAAATACCAGCGCCACAAACTGATATTAGCGCGCCATTTCAGATGCAAATTTCTTTGCTCGATTATAACGACTTTGTCGGAAGAATCGGCATAGGAACAATTAAAAAGGGCACCGTACATATCGATGATATGGTCACTGTTGCTCGTTTGGATGGAACAAAAAAACAATTTAAAGTAATGAAATTATTTGGATATGAGGCTATTCATCGCTTAGAGATTGAATCTGCTTCTGCTGGTCAGATTGTTGCTATTGCAGGTTTGCCAGATATTAACGTTGGAGAAACTATTTGTTCATCTTTGCTTGTCGAAGCTTTACCTCCAATTAAACTTGATGAGCCCACTATTCAAATGACATTTGGCACAAATTCTTCGCCTTTTGCCGGCCAAGAAGGGAAACAATTAACCGCTCGAAAGATTGAAGAAAGACTATTCAAGGAAACTCAAAAAGATGTCGCTTTAAGAGTAAACAGAATTCCAAAGTCCGAATCATGGATTGTTTCAGGTAGAGGAGAATTGCATCTTTCTATCTTGATAGAAAATATGAGAAGAGAATCCTTTGAACTTGAGGTTTCAAAACCGAGAGTAATTATCAAAGAAATTGATGGAATTAAAAGTGAACCCTATGAAGATTTAACTATCGACATTCCCAATGAGTTCGTTGGAGATGTCATGACCAGTATCGGAAGTAGGGGCGGAGAATTAATATCAATGGAGCCAAGAGAATCAGTGACTATCTTGGAATACATAATCGCTTCTCGTGGTTTAATTGGTTATTCCACAATATTCATGTCTTTAACAAAAGGATACGGCATATTATCTCATACTTACCGTGAATATCGAGAAATGAGTAACATTGATCTTGGACAAAGACCTATTGGGGTACTTGTAGCGACAGAATCCGGCCAAGCAACTCCATATTCAATGCAGCACATTGAAGAGAGGGGAACGATGTTTATTGAACCAGGAACGATGGTTTACGAAGGAATGATTGTTGGAGAAAATCGCTATCCAATCGATTTGGCTGTCAATGTCACAACCAAAAAAGCTTTAACAAACATGAGAAGTTCGAATAAAGATAATACAGTCGTTTTAAAAACACCAAGGAAAATGTCCTTGGAAAGTTGCTTAGATTATATTAACGCCGATGAACTCGTTGAAATTACTCCTTCAACATATAGAATGCGAAAAAAAATTCTAAATACAGTCGAGAGAAAGAAGAATGATTCTCACTTGAGAAATTCAGAAGAGTAGAAAAAAATTTCTACTTTTTTTATAAGAAAAGGTTGGAAAATTCTTTCGGCATTGGAGAAGTGAATTTAAGAATTTTTCCCGTATCAGGATGCTTAATTTCCAAACAGTAAGCATGGAGTCCAAGTCTTTTTAAAGGATCGGAAGGATTACCATATTTATCATCGCCAATGACATGATGACCCAAGTCCCCCAGGTGAACTCGAATTTGATTCTTTCTTCCCGTCTCAATATTTACATCGAGTAACGAATATTGTTCTGATTCTTGTATTACTTGGTAATTGGTAATAGCAAATTGCCCATCAGATGGTTTTTTTGATGAATACATCATATTTTGTTTATTTTTCTTTAGGTAAGATTTGATTGTTCCTTTGGCTTCTTCCATCTTACCTTCAACAATTGCATAGTAACCACGCTTAATAACGAGTTCATTCCAGTGATCCTGCAGCTTGTTTTGAATGTTTGAATTTTTCGCGACCATAAGGACTCCCGAAGTATCTTCATCAAGTCTATGAACCACAAAAATTCTATTGTGTTTATCTTTTTGCTGAACATAATCAGAAAGCATTCGATAGGCAGTTGAACCTTTTTCTTTGTCCGAGGCAACAGAAAGTAATCCGCTTGGTTTATTAATCACAATAATCTCTGAATCTTCATATAAAATGGGTAAATTGCTCCTCGTTTTTTTTCTAATTGGAGAGGAAGAAACAATTATTGTATCGCCAGGAACTAATTTAAAATCAAATTGGCTAACCGGGGCTCCATCAACAGTGATTCGATGAGAGGACAGCAAAGATTTAACCGAGTTTCTTGATTGACTAGGAAAAGACTCTAATAAAAATTGCAAAAGTTCACATTGTTTTTTAACAGGGAACTGTTTTAAATTCCTATAATCCTTTTTTACTACTTTTGTAGTTTGCTTTTTGTCATTTTTATTCATGTTCCAAATTAACTTTCTTAATAATCATATCAACAATTGCCTTGGCGACATTTAACCTAGTAATACTTTCAAACTCTTCGAAGAAAGCATTAGAGTTTATTTCACACAACATAAGTTCTCCATTATTGTCGAGTAAATCCAAGCCAGCGTATTCAATATCGAATAATTTGCTAATTTTATTTGCAAATTCAGCATATTTTTTTATATTTGGTATCATTTCCCCACTGGCGTTATCTCCGTAATTGCTTCGAAAATCCTGTGCGTTTTTTCGAAAAAAGGCACCAAACACTTTTCCGTCTATAATTAACACACGAATTGATTTTCCGGCAGAAGAGGATATATATTTTTGAAACACAATAGGATTGCGGCAAATTTCCGAATAAAGTTTTGCCATTTCATCGTAATTTTTTACTAGATAGACGCCTTCTCCTAATGATCCATATACTTTTTTAACGACCATGGGATAGCCGAGCTCATTTTCAACTTTTTTTAAAAAGGAAAGATGAGTTTCTTTTAATCCATAATAAACTAACGGACCAGATATTGTTGTTGGCATGCGAATATCGTGATTGGCACAAGCGATAAAAGTCAACATTTTATCATCACAAAGTTTGATAAAGTCAGCCCTATTAAATAGGCGATATCCAGCTTTTTCTAAGAGACGCGCTAAGTAAATGTCTTTATCCATATAAACGACAAAATCAGCTTTTGGAAGGTTGATTTGGACATTATTATCTTTTATTAATGCAAGCGTTCCATTGTTAACAAATACTTCGACATCAATAGAAGCCTTTTTAAACTCCTCCGATAAACGAGCGACCTTATGGGCGTTGTGTCCAATTTCCTGATTTACGATAAATAATCCATTCATGTTATTAATTATATTAATATTTATAAAATTAAGCCATTAAAAAACATTTTACTTTTTTCCTTAAAATGATTGTTTTATTTTCTTAAGATATTAGCAAATGATTCAAATTAGATTTTGGCGAATGAATATTTCTTTTTCTTGGTTGTACGTCTTTAAATCGCTTTTTGCATTGATTAACTTAGTTTTATATTCCCCGTATCTTTTTGCTAGATCAGAGTTGTTAGAAAGAATCTTCACCGTGCTCATCATCTTTTGATATGTTGTTCCGTTATATTTTGTCAAATGAATAACATATTCATTCCCATCATTTCCTTTTTTGTAAAATACGAGATTTTCAAGGTTTGAATATTGAGCGAAAAAAATATATTTATTGAATAAAAGAATGTCTTTAACAGTAAAGATATCCAAAGGATTTTCTATTCCAACCACTATGTCAATAATCGGGCGTGCTACAAGTCCATCAACGGCTGTAGAACCAATATGATTAATTAGAGCTTTTATTTTTAATGGAATCAATGAAAGAAGGTGCTTTTTTTCCGAAGAAAAAAGGTTCTTCCATCTATAATCATAATAGGACAAATGAGGTACGTTTCTTGCCATACTTTAATTTTACACACAGTGCTGTGATGTGTATATTTTTTGTTTTCTTAGATAATAAAAATCAATTTATTAATGAATCGCTATGAAGGGAATTAGGCCCCGTCGATATTTTTATCACAAATCGATTCCTGATTATTCTTGTTGTTCTCGTTCTTTTTTTCTCGGAACATTTCGATGTCTTCGCCAGTTAGACATCTTGGTCTTCGGCGGCGATGCTTTCTATTTTCTTTCATTTGAATTTTTTTCCAAAATGATAAAGATCTTTATTAATGTTCTTTAATTGCGGATACATCTTTAAATATACTTTCTTATAAAGATATTCATATTGTTGATGAGCTTCTTGATTAGGAAGATATGTGTTAGTCTTATGCGACATTTCTTTTGTCGCTTCTTCTATTGAAGAAAACTCCCCCAATGCTGTAAAACAACAAATTGCCGAGCCCAACGATGTTGTTTCAAAAGTTTGCACTCTTGAAACAGGCAAGCCAAATATATCGGCTGTGATTTGACAAATTGCCGAACTCTGCGATCCACCGCCAGAAATCATTAAACTGGAAATTTTGTGATGTTGTGATTTTTCAATTTCTTCCAGTCCTTCTCTCAAGGCGTAGGCGATTCCTTCTAGAATTGCTCTATATAAATGTTCTCGTGTGTGAACTTCCGAGAAACCAACAATTGATCCCTTTGACAAAGGTCGAGATAAACTTGGACCCCAATATGGTTGAAGAACTAGACCATCTGAACCAGGAGAAATTTCATATAATCTAGCGTTTAGTAGTTCTTCAACGGCAAGACTTTGAATTTTGGCTTCATCAATCAGCTCAGAAGCAAATTCTTTGCTAAACCAAGTTAGCATCCAATACCCTCGGTAAACTTGCACTTCCATATTATAATAGCCCGGAACGGCGGCCGGATAAGAAGGAAGAAACTTCTGTGGCTCGTAATAACGAGTGTTCGAGACTTCAATGGTTGATGCAGTGCCATAAGAAATTGCTCCAATATCGCGAGATAGAGCGCCTAAGCCAACCGTCTCACAAGCTTTATCGGAACCAGTTGCAATAACAACAATTCCTTTTGGAAGACCACATTCTTCGGCTAGTGAATCAAGTATTGTTCCAATCTCTTCACCAGGCTGTTTTAATTCACAAAGCATTCGAGATGGAATGCCAAAAATTAGGGACTTTAAATGTCCTTCTTTATACCATTTTTTCTTTGGGAAATTTATAGGGTAATGACCCGTCATTGCCGCAGCTGAATCGCATAATTTCCCAGTGAGTTTATAGGTTAAATATGTTGATATATTAACGTACTTTTCGGTTTTGGACCATGTCTCTGGTTCATTTTCTTTTAACCAGTGAGCGATTGTGCGTCTTCTATTTAAATCTATAGTATCTTTCATTCCGACAAACCAAAATGCAACCCGATGAAGCCATGGCAATTTTTCATCAGCTCTAGCCATTCGTTGATCAAGCCAAAGAATACATTTTCTAATCGGCTTAAGGTTTTTATCGAGTTGGACAGAAGAATCTCTAAAGGTTGTTATTGTTGAACCTAAAATTTGGCCAAGTTTTTCTTTGTTTTCATCAACCAATTTTTTTAAGCAATCAATTAAATAGTTATAGTAGAAATCTGGGTCTTGTTCAGCGAATCCTTTTTCTAAGGAGATGTAAACAGGGTTGTAAGATTTTTTGACTATAGCAACGATGTTGCCTTTTTTATCAATCAGCGATGTTCGAAGTGACTGGGTTCCAAAATCAATACTTAGAATCAACGGGTTTTTTAACATAAATCTTCCTCACATTTTTTTCTTTGTTCGCCAAAACAATAGCATACTTATACATACATTATGCGCGAAATTATAAAAACTAAGCAATTTTATGGCGTTTACACAAGGCTGTGTGCTAGTATTGTATCGCTGGTGTGGTGCAAAGCACTACACTTTCAGACCTATAGGAGGAAAATTATGGCTGAAAAAAAATATGTTTACGCCTTTGAAGAAGCTTACGGTTTAGGTAAAGAAATTCTTGGTGGAAAAGGCGCCGGCCTTGCAGAAATGACACATATTGGTGTTCGTATTCCAGAAGGTTTTACTATTTCTACTGAAGTATGTGCATTATTTTATGAAAATGGCAAAAAATTGCCTG
>JAEZUH010000026.1 GCA_023443485.1 Bacillota bacterium
ATAAAAACTATTTGCAACGAGAAATAAACGCGGTCTAGATTCGCATCTCAATCAGCGAAAATCTAGATTTTTTCATCATCCACTAAAGGAGTAAATGTTTTAGCTTCAATGAGTTTTGTGGCACTAATATAGGCGGAAACTGAACGATTTTCCTTGTTGAATAGCGAAATAACAGAAATCAAGATAGGCATCACTAAAAAGGCCCACTTATTGATCAAAAAATAAGGAATGGCACTTTCAATGAACAAAATAAAGAAAAATCTTCCGAGGATTTGATACCACCTGGCTCGATTGGTGCGCGTAGTTGATATAACTTGCAAGCCGCAGACTATTTGACCGATGGTAGCGCGCCGTTTATTGCAGATAGGAAAGATAAAAAAGAATATTAACTCAGCGACAGATCCTGAAAAGCAAATAACCATGTAGTTATTCAAATCATAGGAGAAACATAAATCGCTATAATTTTCGTGAGCATCGAGAATAGCTTGATATTCCAGAATTAACTCTTTGGAAGGATTGTCGACAGTTTTGACGATGTAATAATAATCCTCTGCCTCATCGTAATGAAGTAGGTAATTTCCCTCTTCTCCTTGCTCAATAACGTAGCGGTAACCATAGCCAGAATCGAGTTTGGATTGATCTTCTATGGCAAGGATTTCCTGGTGATATCGATTGAGGTTATCAGCTACAGGAGTTTTTACCAAAAGAGAATATAATAAAGTCACTGAAAAAAACAATAAAACCACATCGACCAAACCAGCGATAAAACGATTCAGCCAATAGGGCTTATTGTTTGGTCCCATCTGGACGGTTTTCTTAAAAATGCTCACGCTCATAACATCATATTAGACACAAAAAAAGAGATTATCAATGATAACCTCTTTATCGAATTCTAACCTAGCAAATTTTCATGTCGGCATCGAGGGACCAAATCGAGATATTTTTCCCATCGACAGAAAGATGGACTTCGGATTGATTAAACTCCTTATCAACATTGACAAGCAATTTTTGACTTCCGATATTCAATAAGGCATAACGAGTATTGCCATAATCAAGAATTTTTTCCACTGAAGCAACAATATGTCCGGTTTTTGAATCTGAAAGCACAATTTTGTCGCGAGGAATGACATACTTGTAAGTCTTTTTATAGCAATTGTTGCCATCGACAGAGTTCATCTTATAGCCATTATCGACTGGAACCTCCACTTTGGTTCCATTAATGACAGCGAAGAAGTGATAGATGCGGCGCATGCCTTTAATCGGTTTCTTTTTGAGCTCCAAATCTTTAATCTGGGAATTCAAAAGTTTGAGTTCATCGCGGATAGTTTTGGTTGGCGATTGATCACCGCTTCCCGCTTCTTTGGCATTAATTTTCTCTTTCACCGCCGCGATTTTCTGATCTATTTCTGCTATTTCTTCGGCAGTCGGAGGCAGGATTTTTTCGCGATTATCTTCTTTGGTAAATTGCCCCTCTAGGGATTCGTTTTCTTCAATCGGTTCAAGGACGGCTTTACCATCGACGAGAATGCGAACTTTATCGAATAAAATATCAAATGAATAAGTGTCTCCTTCTTTAGCAAGAGAGGAAACAAGAGCAAATAAATAGCGATCACCCATGCTTAAAAACGCGAGATTTTGATGACCATATTGTTCAATTCGGCTAATTTTTAGTGACAATTGATGTCCTGGAATAATCGCACTCGGTGGAACTTCAATTTCAAATTTATCGACTCCAGCAAGAGATTCTTTAATTGCGGGAGGTAAGGAAATATCACTATTGAGAAAGTGGAGCTTTTCTCCCACTACTGAGGCGGGGAAGATGGAAAATTTAGGGATGCTTTGCATAATAGTAACTTCGCTTTCTGCATCAAAAAAGTGCATCTTGTCTTCCATTGGAGCGATATTGATGGTATCTCCAACTTTAATATCATTGTTTTCCGTCACTTTGATGATGATATTTTTACCCTCATCTTTCATAGTAAATTCTTCGCCAAAATGGCGACCAATTTGTCCATAGATAATAGACTCATTACCCAAGTGTTCTACAGCGTTGACTTCACAAGTTAAGCCCGTGGCCTTTTTTCCGATACTGAGATTCTCTGGTCGAATACCAAAAATCACTTTTTTATCGCCATGGAAATAATCTTCATGAATGCGGCAAACAATTTCGTAAGGAACTTTGATTGCTGCATCATTGACGAATTTGATTTCCACCTCGTTACCTACTCGATTCAAGGTCACTTCAAAGAAGTTCATCTGGGGAGTGCCGATAAAGCCAGCGACAAATTTATTGTAGGGATTATTGTATAAGTTCATTGGGGTGTCAATCTGCTGAATGTAACCCAATTTCATGACAACAATGCGCGTGCCCATCGTCATTGCTTCAACTTGATCGTGGGTAACATAAATGAAGGTGGTCGCTAATTTTTTGTGTAGTTTGGTAATTTCCGTTCTCATTGTCGCGCGGAGTTTTGCATCCAAGTTGGAAAGAGGTTCATCGAGCAAGAAAACTTTAGGATCGCGAACAAGAGCTCGTCCTAGAGCGACACGCTGCCGCTGTCCACCAGACATCGCTTTTGGCTTTCGATCAAGGTAATCTTCGATGTCGAGCATTTTGGCTGCTTCTAAGACTTTTCTTTTAATCTCTTCCGCTGGCAAGTGACGATTGCGCAAACCAAAAGCCATGTTTTCATAGACTGTCATGTGTGGATAAAGAGCATAGCTTTGGAACACCATGGCAATGTCGCGATCTTTTGGCTCGATATCATTGACAAGAGTGTCGCCAATAAATAGATCGCCAGCAGTGATTTTTTCTAAGCCTGCCACCATGCGCAAGGTTGTGGATTTTCCACAGCCCGATGGGCCGACAAAGACGATGAATTCTTTATCCTCGATGTCAATACTAAAATCATTGACAGCTTTATGACCGTTGTCATAGACCTTGTAGAGGTGACTCAATTTCAAATTAGCCATAATTATTCTCCTATACTAATTATCCAGTTTGTATCCAATAGTTATTTTAATATATTGGTTTTTCAAAAAATAGGGTTATTTTGCTTGGATGAGGTTTGCCCCACCCTTTTCCACCTCTCGGACGATTTCATTGGCGAGAGGATCAAAAGCATTAATCGAAGTGAATTTTTTTCCATCCTTAAGGTAAAAATAATAGACATCATTTTTGAAAGAAATCTGATTGATCTTTTTAATGTTAACCCGCTTGTGAATAAAGAGGATATGCACGTGAAGCATACCATTTTTGATTTCAACATAGTCGAAGAGCTGATCAAAAATAATTATCAACGCGAGAATGGCAAAAAGAGAACAGATTACAATCACTACTCCGCCTAGTACAGGTGATTGTTCAGTGAAGATGAAAACAATAATAACCGCCACGCTCAAAAGAAAACCGACTAATGAAAAGATAAGTGGCCCTTTGGCAATGGAGGTTTTAATTCTTCGCTGTTTCATTTTAAATCTTTTTTAATATAATCGATTCATTCTTGGCTAGGTCAATAGTTGACAAGTTACTTCCCACTGTTCTTGTCGCGTTGGTGGAGAGAAGAATTTGATAGGAAGAGCCTAAATCAACTTGAATTCCATCCAGAGCGTGCAAAACCCATAAGCTCTCGCTATTGGTATCGATTTTTGTCGAGATGTAGCGAGCGTATTTTTTGCATTCAGTCAAAGCAGCAGTTACTTCTGCTCTTGTCGAAAGAGTCAAGCCAGCATGTGCCTTTCTTAAAGCGATGAGATTTTTAAAATACTGGAACATATCACTATTCGTGATTTTTAAAGAGTAATCCATGTTGTTAATTAAATCGCCGACATTGTAGGAGTTACCATTATTTTGTTTGGTGCGCATGAAGTCTTCGCCTTCTTGCATGAATGGCACCCCTTGAGCGGTGAAAACAATTGTCTCGGCTTGTTTATACATGTCGATGAGATTGCGGCTACCTTTGGTCTTGTTAAGATGATCATAGAGAGTGTAATTATCATGGCAAGAAACATAGTTTAAAACCTGTTGAGGTTCGATATTTCTTTCTAAGTCACTGTTAGCCGAAAATTGTCCGCGTATGCCAACCACTACATTTGTCGCATCAGCGGCAATCCCTTGCACATAGCCAGAATCAGGACCATTGGTGCCTTTAATGGCATTGCGAATGGTATCGTTAAATGCTCCAACATAATTGCCACTTCCGGCAAAATAAGATTGGGCCAAGCTCTTTTGAACTGTCTGTTGATTGGAGAGTTTATCAGCGGCAAAACCGCTGGCGAGGTTGGTGTTACCACCGCTCCATGGCTCGCCATAAATCATCACTTTATCGTAGATAGCAGTACAATCTTGATAAATATCAATCATGATTTGGTTATCCATACATCCCATCAAATCAAAGCGGAATCCAGATAGGTGATATTCATCAGTCCACATTTTGCATGACTGACGTATGAAACTTTTAACCATTTTGCGCTCAGAAGCAACGACGTTTCCACAACCAGAACCATTATAGTATTCACCACCCGAAGTCGTGCGGTAATAATAATGAGGGACGAGGAGCGTAAAATTGCTGCCCAAGGTGGAACCTGTGTGATTATAGACAACATCCATGTTGATACTGATACCATAATCATGCATCGCCATCACCATCTGCTTAAATTCGCGGATGCGAGCGTATCCATCGGCCGGGTCAGAAGAATAACTGCCTTCAAGACAATTGTAATTTTGGGGATCATAACCCCAGTTATAGTTATTGACACTCATCGAGGAAGAGACATCTGTCTCATCCACCGAAGTATAGTCATAAAATGGTTGAATTTGCACATGGGTAATTCCTAATTCTTTCATGTGTTCCAATCCAGTTGAGACAGTGACGCCTCCTCTTTCATAGGTGGTACCAGTCTCGGCTAGGCCGAGGAATTTGCCACGATTGGCTTCGGTTACACCACTATTTTCATTGATAGTCATATCGCGAACGTGAATTTCATAGATGCTGGCATCAGTGCCGTTGGTGCCAAAGTCAGGACGAACATCTTCATTCCATCCAGGAATGGAAGCGTTGACATCTCGCCAGTTGACAATCATGCCACGTCGGCCATTCAATCCGGCACTCATCGCATAGGGGTCCACCACTTCGTTGGTGCCCATCGTATTGGTGACGGTGTAAGTGTAGTATTGGCCGGAGAGATTTTCATTCGCGACATAAGTCCAAACACCTTTGTCTCCTTCAGTCATAGCATAAGTGTTCCGAGGTTCTTCCTCAGTGCGATAATCACCAGTATTGTAGATGTTTAAAAGCATTCCTGTGGAGGTGGGAGCCCAAACTTTAAATGTCGTCTTCGTCGGAGTGATTTCACTATCGAGAACTGCTCCTAAGTCAGAACCATCATAAGTATAGTTTTCAATGAATTCCTCGGAATCAAAATAAGAGGTCAAAAGCATCCTGGTAGTATCGGTCCACTCGGGATCAAAATAATAGGAAATATCGACCTTGTCAGTCAATTTAATGCTGTCTTTTAAGGTGATGGTTGCTCCAATTAATGAAGGATCGTAACCGCTGACGGAAAATTTGGTATATTTCACATCATTCAGTTTTACAGAAAAACGAGGTTTATAAGTTTTAAAGGTCTCGGCATTCAATGGATCAAAAAGAACACGCACTTGTTTTTGTGAGAAAAGCCGAGCGTATTTAATCGCTGATTTTAAAGCGTTGGACATCGCTGGGTAGATTTTGCTTGAGCCACTCTTGAGCCAAATGTTTTGAATTCCGCCGAGTTCTTGATAGCTGACTTCTATCGAACGATCGCCATCTGGATCTTTTGTCCAAGTGGAAGTAATCGCGACGAGAAAGCCAATTTGCATCGGTGTTTTATCTCCGCAGATTGAAGTGAGAGGGATATCGACAAAAACCCCATAGTCATCATATTTATCAAATGTATAGGCGGCACCATTACCTCCATTAGTCATGTCCCAAGCCCAAATCTGCCAAGAAGCATAGCTACCGCGAGTTCCAGTTACATCATCTAAGCGATGATAGTGAAAGCGAAGTGTCTTGGTATTTTCATTCACTAAACTTTCATAATCTGTTTCATCAGCAGAAAAGTTCGAGACCACATTGTTGGGCAAGACGAGTTCCTCAGCAGTTTCATCTGGTCCCCAAGCATCAGAACCGCAAGCCACGAGCTGAAATCCCATTACCATAACAGGAATAATAGCTAGTGATAACAGAAGTCGATTTTTGATTTTCATAATTTTCTCCTTTTAAAAACTACTAGCATCGAAAAATTCATCATTTGGATAGATGTTGCTTGATTGTTTGATTACTTTGCTATCCCATTTTGTGAGATTAGTAACCACATAATTTTTGGGAAAAATTGCTAAAAGAAAGCCCTGATACGAAGAGATATCATCCATCAATAAAATATGTTCAGTTTCTCGATAGGAGTAATCTTGATTCCAGGACGATCCAGCGGTTGCTGTCCAAGCCCATACATACAGTTCATAATCTATAAGAT
>JAEZUH010000041.1 GCA_023443485.1 Bacillota bacterium
ATCAGATTATTATTTTTGAAAAAGACGAGTATATCTCTTTTGCCAATTGTGGTCTCCCCTATTACATCGGAAATGTGATTTCTAACCGTGAGCGTTTGCTCGTTGAAACTCCGGAGACCTTTCGCAACAATCAAAATATCGATGTGCGAATTTTTTCAGAAGTCATCGCTATCGATAACAAAAAGAAAAAGGTCACCGTCCAAGAAGTAAAAACAGGGCGAACTTATGAAGAGACCTTTGATAAATTGCTTCTCGCTCCCGGCGCGACTCCGATTTGGCTCCCTATTCCTGGCATCGAACAAGCGCATAATGTTTTTTCTTTGAGAAACTTGAACGATACGGACAAGATTGATAATTTTATCAATCACGAAAAAGTCGAATCAGCCGTTGTGATTGGCGGGAGCTTTATCGGCATTGAGCTAGCGGAGAATCTCCTCTCAAGAGGAATTAAGGTCACGATCATCGACCTCGCTAGCCAAATTCTTCCGCCTCTTGATTTTGAGATGGCAAAAATAGCTCAAAACGAATTAGAGACGAATGGGGTGAAAATCTATCTTCAAGATACTATCGCCGAAATTAAAGATAACGGCCAGATTGTCGTCTTAAAAAGTGGCATGATTTTAAAAACTGATTTAATCATTATGGCCGCCGGCATTCGCCCCGAGTCTAAATTAGCTCTTTCGGGAGGAATTAAGACCGGCGAAAAAGGCCACATCCTCACCAACGATCATCTGCAGGTGATGGACGCCAAGAGCGGAGAGGTTATCCCCGATGTTTATGCCGTTGGAGACGCCATTGAAGTTAAAGATTATATTGATGGTACTCCCATCGCGGTTCCTCTCGCCTGGCCAGCCAGTCGTCAAGCGCGACTCGTCGCTGATCATATGAATGGTTGGGATGTCAAATATAACGGAAGCCTCGGTACTTCCATCGTCAAAGTCTTTTCTTTGACAGTAGCGAGTACTGGTAATAATGAAAAAACTCTCCAACGTAAAAAAGTTGACTATCGTAGTACGATGGTCACCCGTTCTAATCACGCGGGATATTATCCAGGGGCTAATGATATCGTCATCAAACTTTTATTCAGCCCGGAAAAGGGGAAAATTCTCGGCGCTCAAGTGATCGGCAAAGAAGGCGTCGATAAGCGCATTGATGTGATTGCTACGGCGATAAAAGGTGGATTGACGATCTTTGATTTGCCGGATATTCAACTCGCTTACGCTCCACCTTATGGTTCTTCAAAAGACCCCGTCAATATTGCCGGCTATGTCGCTAGCAATATGATGCAGAAAGAATTCGGAGTCGTTAATCAGAATGAATTAGAGACCTTTATGAAAAATAAAGGCATCTTAATTGATGCCCGTACTCCTTTGGAGTTTAGTCTTGGTCATATTGAGGGAGCTATCAATATTCCTTTTAGCGGTATCCGTCAAAATCTTGACAAACTCCCGCAAGAAAAAGATGCTCCTCTTCTCGTTTATTGCAATGTGGGACAAACAGCTTATCTACTGATTAAAGTCCTGGTCAATCATGGCTATACCAATGTCAGTAATCTCTTAGGAGGCTATAAAATCTATAAAATTCTCCATCAAAATACGCGCCCAGAAGAGTTGCGTAATCCCGAACATCGCCTTATCGAACCAGCATCAAATACTCATGATAATAATCATGATGAAGAAATCAAAGTGGTCATTGATGCATGTGGCCTTCAATGCCCTGGTCCCATCATGCAGACCTATAAAGCGGTCGAAAAACTGAAAGAAGGCGAAATTGTGAAAGTCATTGCCACTGACAGTGGGTATTTTAACGATGTCGAAAAATGGTGTTTAACGACTGGTAATACCTTATTGAAAAAAGAAGCGACGAAAGAAGGCTATGTCGCCATCATCCAAAAAGGTTCCGCGCAAGCCACTCCTAAAACAGTGGAAAATCAAAACACCACCATTGTCTTATTTAGTGGGGATATGGATAAAGCCATGGCCTCAATGATCATCGCTCAAGGCAGTCGTTCAATGGGCAAAAATGTCACAATTTTCTGCACTTTCTGGGGTTTGAATCTATTGCGCAAAGAACAGAAAGTCAAAGTCAAAAAATCTTTGATTGAAAAGATGTTCGGTGCCATGATGCCACGAGGTCCGAAAAAAATGCCCATCTCGAAGATGAATTTTGGCGGAATGGGTGCCAAGATGATGAAGTCCGTCATGAAGAAGAAAAATGTGGATTCTTTACCCGACTTAATCGCTCAAGCAAAAGCCGCAGGAGTGAAATTTATCGCCTGCACGATGAGCATGGATGTCATGGGTATTCGAAAAGAAGAACTGATTGACGGCATCGAATATGCTGGTGTCGCCACTTATCTCGCTGATTCAGAAAAAGCGGGAATCACTCTCTTTATCTAAATCAAGCGCTTTAATGAGCGAAAAAATATATCATAAAATATTTCAATATTTTTATGCGTTATTCTTCATCAATGAAAGAAGATATAGCGTCTTTAATAGTCTGTTCTTTACTCTCTTTGCCATAGCGGTCAATAACATTTTTGTCCACCAGACTATGAGATAGAGAACAAGGACCGCCAATACAACCATTGGGGCACGCCATCCCTTCGACAAAGTTAATGTCACTTTGGGGGTTTTTAATTTTATTTAAAAGCAATTTACAATTATCTACGCCATCACCAACGACACCTTTAACTTCAAAATCGATATTCTGTTCTTTTAAGGATTGACTGATGGAAGCTGATAAACCACCACTGCGAGCAAAGATACGACCGAAATAAGAAGCATTATCTAATGACGATTCTTCTAAGACATTAATATCGATCTCTTTCGCGTCAAACATCGCCTCTAATTCTTCAAATGTTAATACAAAATTAATATAGGGTTTGACTTCTTCTTTTAAGGCTTCAGCTTTTTTAGCGACACAGGGACCGATAAAAACAGTAATCGCTTTTGGATCGTTCTCTTTAATATATTTACCAATCGTTGCCATCGGCGATAAAGAAGAAGACATGACATTGGTTAATGATGGATAGTTTTTCTTGATTAAATCGACAAAAGCTGGACAGCAACTAGAGGTTAAAAGTTTTTTCTCATGTAACTCTCTTGTTTCATGATAAGAAACCATATCCGCTCCTAAGGCGGCTTCGACGATAGCGTGGAAACCTAAGGCTTTAATCGCGCTCACGACTTTCCCGATCGAACTCGTTTTATAAGAACTAGCAATACTAGGAGCGACAATCGCATAGACATTCGATTGATTATTCTTTTTATTCGCTCGTAATACCTTAATGACATCAGTGATATAGCTCTTATCCATAATCGCTCCAAAGGGACAAGTATAGACACACGCTCCACAATGGATACATTTCTCATCATCAATCGTCGCTGCTAAATCTTCACCCATAGAGATGGCTTTGACTTTACAAGCCATTTCACACGGTCTTTGATTATTCAAAATGGCGTTATATTGGCAGGCTTTCGCGCACATTCCGCAATTGATGCATTTGGTTTTATCAATGATGGCTTGTCTCGTGGTGCTAGAAAAACTAATCGCTCCTTTATGACAAGCTTTTTGACAGTTATGAGCGATACAACCGCGGCAACGATCAGAGACATAGTAGCCCGAAACGGGACATTCATCACAGGCAATTTTAATGACTTCAACGACATTTTTAATATTCTTATCTCCGCCTAAGGCTAAAGCGATTCGCTCTTGCACAATGGCTCTTTCTTTATAGATACAACACCGACAAGTTGGCTTGGGTCCGGGGATGATTTGCTTGGGAATGGCATAGCAATCCTCGACGAGAGTGTCGTGATAAGCACTCTTAGCGATGGCGGTTAAAACTTTATGTTTCAATGATTGAACATCAGTATCAAATATTCGACTCATAATCTCTCCTTAATAATATGTCACGCGGACACATTTATTCATCTTCTTTAAATCTTGTGACAGTTCATCGACAACATGCATCTTGAAGGCGTGATTTAAAGAGGCGGTTCCTTTTTGATGGGCCTCGTTAATGGCACATCCCGCATAGATATTAATCTCGGTCGCCGTATCAAGCAAGTATTTGCTAATTAAAGAAGCACCATCCTTATGATAGAACCAATTAAAGTATTCGGCGTTATTATCATTCAAGAATGATTGAGCGTTCTTTAACACTTTATTTAAAGTGACAATTCCTTCGGTCACTAAATCCACTCCTTCTATGGTTGAAATAGGAGGGATATTTTTGTCTTCATATTGAAGAAGAGGAATGACGGGTTTATCTAAATAATGGGCGATGATTTTTGAGGTTGTACCTCCGCAGACAATATGTATACCTGGCTTTGACATGAATAAGGCGGCGATGCGATCATCATCGCTGGGATTGGTGGGAGGTCCCACCATCAGATTGATGGTTTGTCGCGGTCTTATTTTGATGAAAACACAACTCGCATCATCTCCGAATTGATTGTTATAGAGTTTCTTCACATAGCCCATGAAGAAAGTATTTAAACTTGAGGCGGAGTCTTCGGGTCTCGCCATTTTACCCATGAAACTCATAATATGAGAAAGATCAAAACCAAAGTTAAACTTATCACCAGTTCCAGCGTAAGTCACCCCATCGCTTAAAGCGATAATGGCGTCGTTAAGTTTGATTTCAAATCTCGCGATATATAAACGCTTATTCTCAATGATTTCTTCTTTATATTCAATGGGTTTTGCTTCATGATGAGCAACTAAAAAAGGTTGAGGGTTATCATAATTATAGATTTCGACATATTTGCCATCTGTGATTTTGATAATCGTAAACGTGCAATATGAAGCCTTCTTCTCTTTGATATAGGGAAGGGTTTGCGCGATGGTCGAAACACATTCTTCAATTGAGATATTATTGGAGAACATCTTAGATAATAACGTACTCGTCAATATCGAGAGGATGGAGGCTTGAACCCCACTGCCGAGACCATCGGCTAAAACAACTAAATCAACATTATTATCTAAGTGATTAATAATGACATTATCTCCACATAGTTCTTCTCCAAAATGGTTAAAAGACATCGCGGATATATCGACATAATGATTCACTAACATCATTTTTTAATCGTCTCCGTGATGTTTTTAAGCGCGACTTTGGTGGAAGCGGTAGTTTCTCCTAGTAAGGAGGCAATCTCTTGCACTGATTTCATATTCTTCAATAAGATCTCATCCGCTAATTGGATGGTTTTATTGATCTTTTCTTGCTGTTCTTTTTCTTCGATAATTTCTTTGGTGACATTCTTATAAGCTCCAATTAAAACATTAGAATCTTCATCATAGAAAATGGAAAGGTCGATATAAGTGTTATATTCTCCCATCAATATAACCTGATGGAAGTTCTTTTTATCTTCAAAGGTTTTAATAAAATAGGCTGGATCGAGAATAAAACTCACATCTTTGCCGATGACATCACTGATTTTTTTAACTCCCACTAAATCCGCCATATAGCGATTAATGAGTTTAATCTTTAAATCAGAGTCGACGACAATAAGACCTTCATGGAAGGTTTTGACGAGTCGATCAGAAAAGGAATTCGCTCTTTTGATTAGTTCTGGTAGGCACATTTCTTTAACGGCTTTTCCTTGGATAATGGCGATAGCTTTATCGCGGCAAGAAGGATAGCCACAACTGCCACAATCTAGTCGGTCAGCAATCGTCGGCTTACCAGTGGCGATTAAAACACGATTAATCTCTTCTTCGCTCGGAATTGATTCTTTTAAATTGCTCGGCTCATATTGATGAGCGATATCAACTTCTTCATCAGTTAAGCAAAAGTCTTTTTTTCCCGCTGATTTTTCGACCATATAATAGCCCTTTAAAACCGAGCGATGGAAATTTCCAATTAAGGGCCCATTCACACAACTGCCGGGACAAGCTGACATCTCGATAAAACAGTGATCGATATTTCCGTGTTTAATATCGCTTAATGCTCTCATGGCGTTTTCCACTCCGTCAATCGAGAGATACTTATATTTTGGATTGTCTTGCTTCATGGTTTTGATGATGCCCCCACAAGTCGGGAAGAATCGAGCTTTGGAATGATCGACATAAGTTTGAAGATCTTCTTTGAGTTCAATATCAAACTTTGAGAAAATCATATTCAAATCATCAAAAGATATCGCTGCTTCGACTAAATCTTTATTCTCATCCGCTTCGTGCTTTTTGGCGATGCAAGGACCGACAAAAACGACTTTAGTCTCCTCTCCATAACGCGCTTTGATATATTTAGCGTGGGTGAGCATCGGAGTTAAAACGGGAGCTAAATAGGGAACGCAATCAGGAAAATGCTTACTGATTAATAAATTAATAGAGGGACAGCAAGAAGAGATAATAATACTCTGCTCATTCTTATTGACCATCTCATCATAAGCATTCTTGACGATGGTCGCGCCAATCGCGGTTTCTTCCACTTCGAAAAAACCGCATTTCTTCGCCGCTTCTTGAATTTGCTTAAAAGAGATATTCTCAAAACTATTTAAAAAGGAAGGAGCTAAAGAGATGACAACCTTCTCTTTTTTAATTAATAAGGCTAAAACTCTTTTAACATCATCTCTCACGACTTTGACCCCTTGAGGGCAAACGAGATAACATTTGCCACATAAAATACAAGCGTCATGCAAAATACTAGCCTTATTCTCAAAGAATGAAATGGCTTTAACTGGGCAGTTGCGAATGCACTTATAACAGTTTTTGCAGTTATTCGTTTTTGACTCGAGGGGATATAACATATTACTTACCTAAAACATCGAGGATGTTCTCTTGAAAAATTTGCTCAAAGTTCTCCTGGTTAACACCAGTAATGATTTGATCATCGACTTTAATGGTCACGCCAGCAATGCCACATTTGCCAAGGCAAAACATGCCCTTTAAATCAATATCGCTTTCTAAATTGTGTTCCGAAATAGCTTTTTTCATTAAAGAGATAATGTCATAGCTCCCTTTTAAATGGCAGGCTGAACCAACACAGATGTAGATGGTCATTTTATTCACCTTGATAAGCTTTGATTAACATGGCTTTCATATCTTCCACTAAAGGAACGCGAGGGTTACAGGGAGAGCATTGATCTTCATAAGCGAGATAGGCAATTCTCTCCACCGCTTCGTTATAGACGCTTTCCTCAATTTGGGTATCTTTAAAACAGATGGGTAATCCGACTTCAAGAGCGAGATTCTTACAAGCGTCCGCTAAGGCTGTGACCGCTTCTTGATTGGATTTGACATTAAGGCGTAAGACATCGCAAATATCGCGATATTTCTTATCGGCACAGTAATGATTATATTTTGGCCACACTGATAATTTAGTGGGTACTTCGCCATTATAGCGAATGACATAAGGAAGTAAGATAGAACAAGCGAGACCATGAACAGTATGAAATTCCGCTCCGACTTTATGAGCAAGAGAATGGGTCATACCTAAGAAAGCATTAGCAAAAGCCATGCCAGCAATCGTCGCAGCATTATGCATTTTTTCTCGCGACTCTAAATCATTTTTACCATTCTTTACCGCTCGTGGTAAATATTCAAAGACTAATTTAATAGCCTGTAAGGCTAATCCATCTGTATAGTCACTCGCCATCACCGAGACATAGGCTTCAATGGCGTGCGTTAAAACATCCATACCTGTCATTGCCGTAGCACGAGGAGGCAAGTTAGTGGTAAATTCCGGATCGACAATCGCCACAGTGGGCGTCAAAGAATAATCCGTTAGGGGGTATTTTTTATTGTTGGCTTTATCAGAGATAACCGCAAAGGGTGTCACTTCACTACCCGTACCAGAAGTTGTGGGTATGCAAATAAGACGGGACTTTTTACCTAACTCTGGATATTTAAAAGCTCTCTTTCGAATGTCCATGAACTTCTGCTTTAAATCATCAAAGTTCACTTCAGGATGCTCATAGAATAACCACATCCCTTTCGCCGCGTCCATCACACTACCACCACCTAAGGCGATGACCGTGTCAGGCATGAAGACATCCATCATGGCCGCTCCTTTGCGGACCGAGGAGATATCGGGATCAGGTTCCACACCACTACAGATTTGCATGATGGGTTTTTCTTTTCTTAAATTTAGTTGCTCTTCAATTTTGCTTAAGAAGCCTAATTCAATCATCGATTTATCGGTGACGATAAAGACTTTGTGCATCTCTTTACAATCTTTTAAATACTGGATGGAATTTCTTTCAAAATAAATCTTACTTGGCACTTTAAACCATTGCATAGTGTTTCTCCTTTTACCGACTTTTTTTACATTTAACAAATTAACCGCGGAAATATTACCACCAACTGAGTTATGACCATAACTGCCACAGCCTAATGTCATCGATGGCAAGAAGGAATTATAGACATTGCCAATTCCTCCAAAGGTAGCAGGAGAATTCCAGATGATACGCATGGCTTTGCAGTTTTCACCAAAAGCATCCGCCATCGCTTGATCATGGCAGTGAATCGCTGCGCTATGTCCTAAACCATTAAAGTTCACCATTTGAGCGGATAAACTAAAGCCTTCGACTTCATCTTTACATTTGAAACAAGCGAGAACAGGAGATAATTTCTCTCGAGAAATCGGCTCTTGGGGTCCAACTTCTTGACATTCAACTAAGATAATTGAAGTATCCTCAGGAATATCAAAACCGGCTTGCTTAGCAATCCAACTCGCCTTTTTACCGACGATATGAGGATTTAGGCGCGCGTTTTCAACACCCTCTTCTTTATTGGCAAAGCCAAACATAAATTTAGAGAGAAGTTTCTTTTCTTCTTTATTGACGATATAAGCTTTAAATCTTTTAAACAATTTAAGCGCTTCATCATATATGTCTTGATCGATGATAACGGCTTGCTCACTAGCGCAAACCATCCCATTATCAAACGATTTAGAAAGGACGATGTCATTAACCGCTTGTTCAACATCACAAGATTTATTCATATAAGCGGGAACATTGCCCGCTCCGACACCCAGAGCTGGTTTACCACAACTATAAGCGGCTTTGACCATCGCGTTACCACCCGTTGCTAAGATCGTTGAGACATCAGGATGATTCATTAATAGTGAAGTTGCTTCCATCGATGAGTTTTCAATCCATTGAATGCAATCTTTTGGAGCACCAGCAGCAATCGCCGCATCGCGAATGACAATAGCCGCGGCTTTCGAACATTCGTGAGCGCTGGGATGGAAAGAGAAAATAATTGGGTTTCTCGTTTTTAAACATATTAAACATTTAAAAATCACTGTCGAAGTAGGATTAGTGACTGGAGTGATACCACAGATGACCCCAATGGGATCAGCAATTTCAGTCACTCCGGTCACGGAATCTTCTTTAATGACTCCAACCGTTTTTAAACTGCGCATATTGTTTTGTACATATTCACACGCAAATAAGTTTTTCGTCGCTTTATCTTCAAACACACCACGACCAGTTTCTTCAACGGCTATTTTTGCTAAACTGCCATGATGGTCTAAACCGGCCACGCAGCACTTAGCGACAATATAATCAATTTGTTGTTGATCTAATTTTAAAAATTCATCGAGAGCCACTAAGCCTTTAGCGACCAGTTCATTAATTTCTGTTTGGGTATCAATTACTTCCTTTTCCATATTAATCCTCTAATTATTTCGGTATTTTTTTACCGTTTAAATAATAATACTTTCGTATAATTAAAACAACAAAATGTTATTTTCTTTTTACAAGAGCGATAAAATGCCTATAATAAAGGTAATATGTTACCGAAATCATCTGTGGGAGTGTCTGCTAATTTTATCAAAAGATTGCCAAAATACTATAATGTTCTCATCTCTTTAAAAGAAAAGGGAAATACGAGTATTACTTCGACTGAGTTAGCGGATTTATTAGGGCTTAATACTGAACAAGTTAAAAAGGATATTCAGATTGTTTCGAGTGAGACAGGGAAACCGAAAAATGGCAGAGATATCAATATTTTAATTAAAGATATCGCCACCTATTTAGGCTATAACAATATCTCAGACGCTGTGATTATTGGGGTCGGTTCTTTAGGGAGTGCTTTCTTAAAATATGATGGATTCTCTAAACTTGGACTCAATATCTTAGCGGGCTTTGATGTTGACCCCAACAAAATCGATACGCAAATTAACGGCAAGATCATTTTTAGCGTCGATAAACTTGAAACATTAATTCCCCGATTGAATGTTCATATCGCTATCTTAACTATTCCTGGTCAATGCGCTGAAGAGCTTGTCCCCATATTAATCAAAGCGGGGATTAAAGGAATCTGGAACTTCACTCATGAACATTTATCAGTTCCCGATGATGTTGTTGTCGAAAACATCGATTTAGCCTCATCTTTGGCGGTTTTATCTCATAAATTGAAGATTCAATAATCGATATTGAATATCTATTTAATAATTATTTGTTCCTTTCGCGATGACATTTTTCGTTTTTGTCATCTCATTTACAACACTTGAATTATGCAATTACACACCATTAATAAAAGTCATTTCAATGAATATACTTAAGAACATTTCTTGAAGTGCTTGTTTATAATATAAATGAATTTATGAAAAACAAAATAGGCAAAATTGTCCCACTACTCATAATGACATTTGGATTAACAGCGTGTGAGTTTAGTCCTAGTTATTATGTCGATAAGCTTGAAGAAAACTATGGGATCCAATATTTATCCGACGCCAAAATTGAGTTTTTTTATGAAAACATCTCTGGTTTTGATTCATCTGGTCTTTATTATTACGTTTTAAAATACGAAGAAGAACCAAGCGCATTTTTCCAACAATTCGAAAACAATAAACCAGGTGATGAAAGTGATGAGAGTTTCCAATCAGGCAAAAACATCGATTTTGAAGAAAAAGTTAATACCTTGATCAATACTTTCGCGAGAGAAGATTACAATAATTTTGCTAGTGAATATAAAATAGATTGGAACAAAGAGTATTTATATAAAAATGACACTCCTATTTATGTCACTTTTCCGATGATATATTTTAAGAATGAATTTCGCTTAATCATTGTCCTGCTCCAGTCGTAAATAAAAAATCTGGATAATATCTAGGCTATTTTTCAGTTATTTAAAATTAAAAATATTAAAAATCAAGACAAGAACTATTTGTTAAAAAATTAATCATTCCCACCACTAATATGCCTTCTTCTGTATACCAAGGAGTTACTTCTCCTTTGACGATTATTACTTTTTTAAAACCATCAGATATGTTTATGAATGGTCTCACTTCTTGGATGGTCTTTTCTCTTGTTTCAAGGTTTAAAGCGGATTGTATATAATATCTTTTATTTCCTTGATTACAAACAAAATCAATTTCAAGCTGTTTTCTTTTATTACTTTCATTTATTTCTACGACACCAACATCAACATTAAAGCCCTGTCTTGCTAACTCTAAGTAAATAACATTTTCCATTATGTGATTCTCTTCTAGTTGTCTAAAATTCAACCGAGCATTTCTTAAACCAACATCGGCAAAATAATATTTTGAAGGGGAACTGATGTATTTTTTTCTTTTTATATCAAAACGCATGACTTTCTCCACTAAAAAGGAATCAAGTAAATATGATAAGTATTGAATTATGGTATTTTTGGATAAACCTTTATATCCATTAGAAATAAAGGTGTTTGTTATTTTGCTCGGATTAGTTAAGGAGCCAATTGAAGAGGCTAAAACATCAATTAACGATTCAAAAATATCATCTTTCTTAATATTGTTTCGATTGATTATATCTTTGGTATAAGTCAAATCAAATAATTCCTTTAAATACTTGGCTTTTTCTTTTTCTAATTTCAAAGAACATATTTGTGGCATTCCACCATAGATAATATAAGATGCAAAAGCTTCTTCCTTGTTGCCATTAAAAGTCGACAAATATTCTTTGAAAGACAATGGGTAAACTTTAATTTGAGTCCCTCTTCCACGGAATTCAGTAACAATATCAGAGGAAAGAAATTTTGAATTGCTCCCAGTCACATAAATATCAACATTCTTCAGATGAAGTAAGCCGTTTAAAACGGATTCGAAATTATCAACGAGTTGAATTTCATCCAAAAGAAAGTAATAAGTTTTGTCATCTTCAACTTTCTTTCTTAAATACGAATCTAAAGTATCTGGATTTAAATATCGAGCATTTTTTCTTTCATCAAAATTAATTTTAATAATATGATTTTCATCCACATCACTACCTTTTAAATAATCCTTAAAAATGGGATCCAAAAGAAATGACTTTCCGCATCTTCTTATGCCAGTAATAATTTTTATTAATCCATTAGATTTAGCACTAATAAGTTGCTTTAAATAATCATCTCTTCTGATCATATTCATATCTCCATTGAACATTTTTGCATTTTCTGCGTTTTTGTTCACTCATATTCTAAAATATCTTAATGCGTTTTGCAAAGGTTATTGAACATTTTTGCGTTTTATGCATTTTTGTTCACTATCTGCAATATCAATTTATATTATTTTTTAGTAGATTCTACTTTTTTGCGAAAACAATTATGATTCATTTCTCAGTCTTTTAAGCATCCAATTAGCAAAGCAAATCTAAATCATATCGATCATTATAATAAAACAATTCACCATTCATCTTACATAATTGTCGATTCTTGTTTTACAGATTTGCCATATATCCTCATAATTTTTGTCAATATATAATCAAAAAACGAAATATCTATTTTTTAATAAAACAGTAGTCATATGACAATTGTGCTCAAATTGTGCTCAAATTGTGCTCACTATAATAAAAAACCTAGATAAAATCTAGGCTATTTTTTAGTTGTCTCCGTTTACCAATTTTAATACAATGTCCCCTCTCTCTGAGTTTTGTCCCCCTCTTTTTGGGGCAAATTGGGCATTTTGTGTTAAATACAGGAAATGTAGAGGGAAAAGTTTATCTTATTTATACAATTGTCTCGTAAAAAAGAATTTGATGATAAAAAAGAAAACCACCCAAAGGGTGGCTTCCCTAAGATTAAACTTGTTTGATTATGACTTCTTGGCCGTTATAATCAACTGAGTATTTGTGTTTGGTGTCAACCTCTTGTGAAATAATCTTATTCGCAATAATGGTCTCCACTTTATTCTGGATGAATCTCTTAATCGGTCTCGCACCATAGATTGGTGAATAAGCACTATCGAGGATCCAACTCTTTAAAGCGTCAGAGAATTCGAACGAATAATAAGATTCTTTTAATCTATCATTGAGATTGTTAAGCATCTTATCAACAATCTTAGATTGAGTCTCTTTAGATAATGGGGAGAAGTACACTATTTCATCAATACGATTTAAGAACTCAGGCTTAAAGGTTTGATGTAATAATCCTTCCACTTTATCTCTTTCATTATTGAGGAGATATTCACTACCTAAATTACTAGTCATGATGATAATCGTATTCTTGAAGTCCACGACTCTTCCTTGACTATCGGTAAGTCTCCCATCATCTAACATTTGTAGTAACAAATTAAAGACTTCGGGATGAGCTTTTTCGATTTCATCGAATAAGACGATAGAATAAGGATTTCTTCTCACTTTCTCCGTGAGTTGTCCGCCTTCTTCATATCCGACATATCCCGGAGGGGCGCCAATAAGACGAGAAGTGCTATATTTCTCCATATATTCACTCATATCGATACGGATGATATGACTCTCCGAATCGAACAAGGATTCCGCCAAAGCACGAGCGACTTCGGTTTTACCCACACCAGTAGGACCTAAGAACAAGAAACTACCGATGGGTCGATTGCTATCTTTAATCCCCGCTCTTTGACGGAGAATCGCATCGCTAACTAAAGTTAAAGCTTCTTCTTGACCGATTACTCTCTTCGATAAAGTCTTCTTTAAATCGAGAACTTTCTCTCTATCGCCTTTTTCAATCTTGCTGAGAGGGATGTTGGTCATACGAGAGATAATCTTCGCGATTTGTTCTTCATCCACGACTTCGGATAAGAGCTTCTTCTCGCTTTGAGAATTATCGTTCTCTTTTAATTTCTTCTCTAATTCTGGGATGGTCTTATATTGTAATTCACCCGCTTTTTCGTATTCGGAATGACTTAAAGCGACATCCAAATCAAACTTCGCTTTTTCGAGTTTCTCTTTAATGCCTTTAACTTTGAGAATTTCATCTTTCTCTTGTTTCCATCTCTTCTTGAGTTCGTTATCTTTCTCATTAAGAGAAGAGAGTTCTTTTTCGACATCTGCGAGTCTCTTCTTGCTCGCTTCATCACTCTCCTTCTTTAAAGCAGCCTTTTCAATCTCTAATTGCCTAATCTTTCTCTCTAATTCATCGAGTTCGCTAGGCATTGAGGCGAGTTCCACTTTGATGGAAGCACAAGCTTCATCCACTGAGTCGATAGCTTTATCAGGAAGGAAACGAGATGTTAAATAACGATTGGATAAACTTGCCGCGGCGATTAAAGCATTATCGGTAATTTTCACACCATGGAATGATTCGAACCTATTCTTTAGTCCTCTTAATATAGAAATAGTATCTTCCACAGTCGGTTCATTGATAAGAACGGGTTGGAATCTTCTTTCTAGAGCGCGGTCCTTTTCAATATATTCACGATATTCTTTTAATGTCGTCGCCCCGATACAATCGATTTCTCCTCTCGCAAGCATCGGTTTGAGCATGTTAGAAGCATCGAGGGCACCATCCGTTCGACCAGCGCCGACAATGAGGTGGATCTCATCGATAAAGAGAATGATTTTGCCTTCGCTTTCCTTAATTTTATTAAGGACTGCTTTTAATCTCTCTTCAAATTCACCACGGTATTTTGCACCCGCTACTAATGCGCCCATATCTAATTCATAAATAGTTTTATCCTTAAGTATGGTCGGCACATCATCTTTGACGATACGTTCCGCAAGACCTTCAAGTATTGCGGTTTTGCCAACGCCAGGTTCACCTAAAAGAATGACGTTGTTTTTAGTTTTTCTGGCTAATATTTCAATGATTTTTCTAATTTCCTCATCACGACCGATGACGGGGTCAATTTTCCCTTTCTTAACTTCTTCGTTAATGTTACGGCCAAATTTTTGAAGGACATCTTTATCATTTTCATAGTCAGGCATTTGTTCCATTTGCATAAATTAATCCTCCTTTTATAACTCTATTGTAGCACAAAATTAGCAATCGTTAAGTGAAAGTGCTAAAAATTTTATTAATAACTTTGTTATTACTTTTTTGCATTTTATCTCGAAAAACCCTTTTTATGTCCAAAAGCTTTGCAGTAAATAAGCTCTTAAAATAAGGTAAATCAACTGATAAGCAACTAATAAATAAGAAAAAATGCCCATTTCTGAGCATTTTTGCGGTTTTTCGCATATTCCACTTTGTATCAAAGTATGTATACGATTATGGTATCCTCTAGGCGATTCGAACGCCTGACCTACGGCTTAGAAGGCCGTTGCTCTATCCAGCTGAGCTAAGAGGACATGTGCGCTATCTATATTAACGATACAAGTAGCGATTTTCAAGAAATAATGACAGGAACTTCGATATATCGATACATATTACTGATGCAGTTTCTGATAGATGGCGTTGGCGAGAGGTGAAGGCAGAATTTGTTCTAACTCCTCTACGGATGCATTTTTCAATATATTAACATCCGGATAGGCGCGATAAATCATTTCTTTTCTTCTTGGTCCTAGACCTTTGATGTCATCGAGCAAGGAAGATTTCATCGCCTTGCTTCTTTTCTCACGATGAAAGCTAATCGCAAAGCGATGGACTTCATCTTGCATCCTGGTTAAAAGAAAGAATAACTTCTTATTTTCCATTGGGTACACTTCACCACTATCATCCATTAGTCCAGCGGTTTGATGTTTATCATTCTTGGCTAATCCGAAGAGAGGAATATCAACATTCGCTTCACTAAGTGCGGCTTTACCAGCAATGATTTGGTTAATCCCACCATCGACGAGAATCAGGTTGGGTAATTTATTAGCCTCAAGAGCGAGCCTGTGATAATGACGATAGATAACTTCTTTCATCGATGATAGGTCATCGCGAGATTCTTGATGTTCAATCTTAAACTTACGATAGAGATTTTTATTTGGTTCACCATTCACAAAAGCCACCATTGCTCCAACGGGAGAGGAACCTTGAAGATGAGAGTTATCAAATAGTTCAATGTGTAAAGGTGTCTCAATCTTTAAGATTTGTCCTAATTCTTCTAACAAAGCAAAATGATCAGCGTCTAACTTCGCACTTAAGAAGAATTGATCTAAGGCGTTATCGGCGTTTTGCTTGGCATTGATGATTAATTCGTGGATGCGACCTTTGGTCACATTCACTAATGAAGTTTCTAAGATATCTTTTAAGTTACTAATAATTGTTGGTGAGTTGATGACCACTTCTTTTGGCAAGGGATGCTTTTGATAATATTGACTAATCA
>JAEZUH010000064.1 GCA_023443485.1 Bacillota bacterium
TACAAAGTAAACTCTTTCTTGCTATTATAATAAACGCTGTAAGCATCCATGGCGAGTATGGTGAAGCAGTTAACACATCTGGCTGTGAACCAGACATTGGCAGGTGCGACTCCTGTTACTCGCCCCATTAGATAACTCGGGTTTGATACATAAGCGATTACTACATCGCCTCAAGTATCAGACCTTTTTTTAATACAAAAAGAGCATATTAATTTATTTTCTTTGGCAAATATTATCAATTAGGTTAGAAATGAATTAGATAACATAGTTCCAAGTAACCGGTAGATTACTGGCGTTCCATGTTGAAGCCCAACCTGGAAGTGCTCCTGAAACAGCACAGAAAATATTCAAATTTGTGCATAGATAGAAGGCGTAACTTAAAATCGTGGTGACTGTCGTTGGTATATAGATTTCCGTGATATGGATATTCTGACGGAAGGCATTGTCCGAGATAGTTGTAACAGAGGCGGGAACCTCATATTCAAGATCTGCCTTTCCGGTCGGATAGAAGATAAGTGTGGTTTGATCTTTGTTGAATAACACACCATTAAGCGAAGAAAAATTAGCGTTGGCTGGATCAACATTTATTGATGTTAATGAAGCACATTCACTAAAAGCATAGGCTCCAATACTACTAACTGAAGAAGGTATTGAAATTACATTGAGACTATTACATCGTGTAAAAGCGTTGCTTTTTATGGTTAACAATCCCGAGGGAAGAACAATCGTTTCTAGCTGTGTGCAATCCATGAAAGCCCATGATCCAATTTCGGTCAAACTAGTTGGTAATGTTATTGTTGTTAAAGATGTGCATCCAGAAAAAGCTTGATTGCCAATTGTCAAAATTCCGGTTGGCAAAGAGACGGTTAAAAGCGATGTGCATCCATAAAAAAGGGCAGAAGGAATTGAACTTAAACCGCTTGGCAAAGTGACATTTTCTAGAGATACACAATTCACAAAAAGCCCATATCCGAGTGTTGTAACAGTGTTAGGAATCACGACGTCATCAAGCAAAGGACAAGCGACAAAAGCATTGTCAAGAATGGTCGTCACGCTGGAGGGGAATGAAATCGCCGTCAGAATAGGTGATCCGGAAAAGGCAAACGAACCAATTGTAACGACGCCAGAGGGTATGGAATATGTCGCGCTATGGTTATTAGGAAAATAAATGAGCTCGGTAAAATCAGCATTGAATAAGACACCATCATTAGAAGCAAAAGCAAGATTATTTGGATTAACAATAATATCAGTTAAGGCAGTACATCCCATAAAGGCTGTACTATCTATACTTTCAACATTTTCTGGAATGTCAAAGCTTGTTAGAGATACACACCCTGAAAAGGCCCCTTCGTCAATTATACGTAGATTTGCGGGAAGTCTAACGGAGGTGAGATTTATAAAATTTCCAAGAGCTTCATAACCAATTTTTGTAATGGGGAGTCCATTATTATAATCTGGTATATATAAACTGCTAATTGCTGAGTCGCCGACCGAAACTAATTCATAAGCGGTTCCTTCGTCAATTAGATTAAAACTCATAGTGGTTTCGACAAACACCGCCTCATAACTAATATTTTCAACGACAGCCCCTAATTCGGGAGTCCAACCAGCAAAGCTGTAGTAAATATCATCAAACGGTTCTTTTGTTGGCAAAGGTCCATCGTAAGAAGGCATGGTTCCTGGTTCGATATCGTAATCAGATTCAAGCAAATTTCCGTCATCATCAAGCCAATTAACTCTATATTTGTCCATTGATTCCTCATGTGGAGTGCATGAATAAGTAATGAGTATATTGGAGAAAGTAACTGCATTTGAACCATCTGGCCAAAATTCAAGAAAATATGGCAAAAATGGCAACTCGAGGTGGGTCCCAGAAGTAAGTTCGTAATCAAACCAATTATAGCAGTCGTAACTTGCCCAGAGAGTCACGACTCCGTCGGTAGTAAAACTTGCAGTAACACCTGTTATTGAAGTGATTTGAGAAGTTTGTTCATTAGCGATGTACCCAGAAGATCCAATTTCGACATGATTACCATCGCTCGCCTTCGCGTCTTGATAATAAAAAGATGTATATCTAACCGTTTGGGTCGTGCTTATGTATTCCTCGGATTGAGTGGGACTATTGGTGGAATTCAAGGAAATTTCATAATTGGAAAGAGGCTCGCCACGTATCATTGTAAAATCTTTTTGTTTAACAAAAACAAGCGAAACAAGCAATATTGACATCACGAGAAGTGGTGACCAAGTCAGATGCCATTTTTTCTTTGCAATATTCATAAAAAATCCTCTTTATCCTTTTATTATATGTCATTGACAAAAAATTTTTCTTTGTTATTTATTTCTTATACGTTTATTGGCATTTTTTTGTTTCTGTTCCTTAAGTTAACTTGTATACGACGAACAACAAAATTTCATAAAAAAACTACATATTTTGCTTATCGATAAAGTTTAAAAATAAAAATAGCAAATGGTTAATTAGGTATTTTTTACGCAAAAATAGTTAATAAGTGTTGAATTACTAACATTCATCATTCATAATTAAAACAACACGAGGTATAAGAAAAATGAAAATGTTCGATCTTAAAAGAACTGTTTTGGGTTTGTCAAAGCCCGAAATCAATTCTTTAGTCAATCCTATTGAAATGTATCGGGGCAAAACTCTTTCAGTTGAAAGACTTAAAAAATTGGAAAAACTGCAAAGCATTGCTTATCAAAGTGGCGTTATTGCTTCTTGTGCATTAGGCAATGTTTTTATTTCCGAAGTTCAAGAAAAAGAGCTTTTTGAGAAAAACAAGGTTCCTGTTACTTTCCAAGAGCATATGGTAAAAGGTTACGCTCAA
>JAEZUH010000023.1 GCA_023443485.1 Bacillota bacterium
GCTAACATTTGGTTTATTGGAACCGCCAATAGAGACGAATCAACCTTCGTTATTTCCGATAAGGTCTATGACCGTGCCTATACGATGAACTTTAATAAACGCGCTCCTAAAATTTCCGAAAAAACCACTCCCATTAAAAAGCAATTTTATAGCTATGATGTCCTTCATAAGTTGTTCCAAGAAGCAATTGAAAAAGGAACCTTTGATGCGGAGAAATCTGTCTTAATTCAAAAGGTCGAAAAACTACTTCGACCCTTTAATATTTCCTTTGGTAACCGTATCCTCAATCAGATTGAAGATTTCGTCGACATCTACCAAGCTTGTTTCCCTGATAAAGATACGCAAAATGAAGCCATTGAAACAATCTTACTCAGTAAAGTAGTGGGCAAGTTAGAAGTGAAGACCATCGATAACCGAGAAGAATTAATCAAAGATTTTGAAAATCTTAAACTATATCGCTGTGCGGAATTCATCTCGACATTGAATGAGGATTAATAATGAGCTTTAAAAGTGATTTAAAGCATCATGATGAGTATCTCCATCTCCAAACGGTGCTCAATTCAATTAATACTTTTGTCGCGGAGCACCCAATCACGGGTTATATCGAGTTTGATTATTATATTGCTCATGATTTGACTCTGTTTTTCATTGAACCTAATGTCAACTTCGATACCATCAGCAGCACCCTTGAATTGATTAAAAAAGCTCTCCCATCTATCAAGCGAATATTTTCTAAACCGATTATCGCGTTAAAAGATATTCCTGAAGTTTCTCCCGTTGAACTTGTCAGCAAGACGAATCAAGACACTCTCTTTCATTTAGCCAACCATTTGAATAATGTTGGCAACATCAAAAATGGAAAGATTAAACCTCGTAAACTCTTAACCCAGATATATGAAGATGACTATGCCTTGTATGAGAATATTGTCTTCTGCAACTTTGTTGATGAGATTATTCGTTACTGCAAAAAGAATATGCGCTATTTAGAAAATCTCCTTTACGCGAGCGAAGTGATGGAGTTCAACTTATTAGAAAGAGTCAACCATATCGACTACTACATGGCCCTTGGCAAGCTCCACACGGGCTATATCCGTGATTATCATCGCTATTATGATTCAGCCAGACAACTATATAATGACTGTTTGTTTATTCTAAACACAATTGAGCCAAGATTGAAGAAACCAGTCTATCGCTTGAATAAGAAACGCAAAGTTTATCACAAACTAAAAAAGAGCAATATCTTTATTAATCAAAAGGACTATCGCCGAGTCTATATCACCTATAAGTACTTCATCGCTAATAAGATTGTGGATAACCAAAAAGAAGAAAAGGTTGATTTTGCTAAACTTCAAAAGAACTATTTCTTGTTTGTGAAAATGCTCTCTGTCTTCTCCCTCGGCCATTTTAGTTTCGAAACTAAATCCACCTCGAAAATTAATCTTCACCGTCTCAATGTTGATTTCACTTTCAAAAAATGGAAGATCAATCTCCATTCTGTGGAAGGCAAATACTTGCTATTAACTTTTAATAAAGATGTCCCTTATCGCATCCTTTTATGTCCATCACTTGATTCATCAATCCATCTTGATAGTGAAGAATTAAAGTCCCTCTATCAACATGATGAGGTCGCAGTGGTGTCTCCCCTTCAAGAAGATAGTCAAAAGAAAGAATCTCTTTTCATCTCAATGGAGAATATTGACTCATTCCGTCGTATCCAACAATTACTCCTTAAAGGCATGATCTATTCCGACAAAGCCAGACAAGATTGTCCTTTCTGCTTTAAGAGTCTGGTGTTCGATGAACGAAAGAAGGCATATGTCTGCCCTGATTGTCGCACTGAGATATATGAGGATGCCTGTTTAGAGACCAATGAGACTTACTACTATACGAAGATATCCAACTTCAAACCTAATCCCATTAGTAAACTCGCTAATGGATTTGGGGAATGGATGAAAGAGAGAAAAAGCGAAGCCGCTTATTATTATCGAAATATCACTAATATCAATGAAGATGGGGAAATTGAATGCCCCATCTGTCATCATATTCATCATCACACCCGTTAAAGTATTAGGTTATATCTTAATATTGTAATCACCCGCGCGAAAAATAGTTGCTATAATATATACAACCAATGAAACAAGACACGCCCTTAAAAAATGAATCATTTCGTATTATCTTAGAATTTATCATTCTTTTGCTTATCGTTGCCCTGATTGTCACCTTAATTATCACCAGTCAGATTGATGATAGTGGGAAAAAAGCCAGAGAAGAAGCTCAACTAATATATGACAATGTTACTGAAGTGATGGGTGAGAAGTCTTCTCAAACGATCGATAAACTACTCTGTTTAAGCTTTGATGAAACTGAACACAAACTAGTAGCCTCTGCCTATAGTGGGGAAGATCTAATCGACTTTTCGATGGATGTCGAGTCATTGACTCTTGAAGAATATCTGCCCTCTTTATTAGAAGAGGATTTTCTTGGCGATGCTTCATTTGATTGTTTAACAATACCAATCAACGACGACATTATCTTAGCTGACAATCCCACGATTGAAAATATCGCCTACAAAGTAGCCACCCTTGGGGAGGATACATTAATTTATGGAGCTTCTCTGTCAACAGAGGGGATATACGTATCCTTCTATCAAAGAACCTATGACTCAGTTAACAATACATGGAATGAAGATGGTCATTCATCTTCTTGCAATCAAGATGGAAATAAAACGTTATTTGAATTATATAAATTGATTCTTGCTGATTAACATTAAAAACAAAGGAGAAAATATATGTGGAAATGTTCAAACTGTGGGGCAGAAAATGACGACTCTGCTATTATTTGTGAAACTTGTGCCCAAGAAAAATCTAAAGGTAACTATCAAAAATCATCTTCAAATTATAACAGTCTTCAGTACGACCAAAACAATAAACTGATAATTTTTGCTTTGCTTGGATTTGCCATCGCCCAACTATTCTTATTTATTGCTAGTTGTATATCTTTGCGTTTTACGAATAGTATTCCCTACGTTTTGTATTGCGCAGTCAGTGGCTTTTCTTTCTTCATCATTCTTATTTCATTGATCCAATCCATTAG
>JAEZUH010000063.1 GCA_023443485.1 Bacillota bacterium
TATGATGTTGTCCCTGTTTTAAGCCAAGTGGAACCAGATCCAGATTTTTCTGGTACTCTTTCACCTAATCCTGAGGACCCACGTTCGTATATTGAACCAATTAAGTTAGCAAAAGAAATAGGCGCTCAACTGGCTGTTATGACCGATCCTGATGGTGATAGAGTCGGACTTGCCTATTTAGCCAGTGATGGCACTTACCAAACCTTTACTGGCAATCAATCAGCCGCAATGTTGATTGACTATTTATTCTCTCAAAGAAAAAAGAAAAACCTCCTTTCAAAAAATGGTGTAATGTATACCACTGTTGTCACCTCTTCTTTAGGGAAAGAAGTAGCGGAGTCCTACGGAGTCAAAGTTGAAGAATTTTTAACCGGTTTCAAATTTATTGGCAATCGAATCGATTATTATGAAAAGAATGGTGGACCTCATTTTGAATTTGGATATGAAGAATCCTATGGTTGCTTAATTGCTCCGTTTGCTCGAGACAAAGATGGATGTCAGGCAATTTTACTTTATTGTGAAATGGCCCTTTTCTATCATCTTCAAGGCAAGTCTTTGGATGTTGTGTGGAAAGAATTAAACGAAAGATTTGGGTGGCATGTTGATAAGATTTTTTCAATCGAATTCACCGGGTCGAGTGGCTTTGCTTTAATGAATAAACTTATGAGTCAATTACACGACAATCCACTAGTCGAGCTCGATGGTGTGCCAGTTGTAAAGATTGAAGACTATTTTAAACAGGTATCAATAGTAGGTAAAAAAGAAACTCCAATTTCTTTACCAAAAAGTGACCTAGTAAAATTGTACTTCTCTGATGGAAATACCATCTGTGTTCGTCCGAGTGGAACTGAACCAAAAGTTAAGTTCTATTTTGGAATTGTTGGGAAGGATCAAAAATCAGCCGAAGAAAAACCCGACATACTATACAAACACTTCAAAGAAAAGCTCGGTTTATAAACGAAAATTAAGTAAAAAGGTTTGGGCAAAATTCCAAACCTTTTTAATATAATCAGTGTAAAACGCAAACGTTTAATACTATTTTGCTCGAAAAAGCCCGACAGCATCCTTTACACGATTCAAAGTTTTATTAGCGAGAATAGAAGCTTTCGCGGCACCATCTTTTAAAGCTTCAACATAGCTTTGTGAGGCAATAATTTTCTCATAGCGTTTCTTAAAAGGTTCCAACTCATCAATTACTGCTTGTGCAACTTCTTTCTTAAAGTCACCATAACGATAATCTTTGAAATGCTGTTCAGCTTCCTTTATGGAAATATCTTTAAGAGAAGCATAAATAATTAATAGGTTAGATATGCCAGGTTTATTTTCGACATCGTATTTGACTTCACTTCCAGAATCAGTGACAGCAGACATGATCTTTTTACGAATTACTTCGATATCATCTTTTAGATATATATCGCCTTTGGGATCTGATTTGCTCATCTTTTTAGTTGGATCAGATAATGACATAATTCGAGCGCCAACTTTTGGTGTTACTGCTTTTGGCATTTGCAAAATATTGCCATAGCGTTGGTTAAAACGGTTGACTAAATCGCGAGTAAGTTCGACATGTTGAACTTGGTCTTCTCCAACTGGAATGGTATTTGCGTCATAAAGAATAATGTCACACGCCATTAAAACAGGATAGGCGAATAAGCCCAGGCCAATTCCAGATTCTTTCATCTTGGCTGATTTTTCTTTAAATTGAGTCATTCGAGAAAGCTCGCCCATATACAAATAGTTTTGCATAATGGCGTTCATTTCAGCGTGAGCAGAAACATCACTTTGCAAAAACAAAGCCACTTGTTTAGGATCAAGACCGGCAGCAAGATAAAAAGAAGCAATATCGATACTATTGTCTTTCAAGACTTTTGGTTCAATTGGTAATGTTAAAGCATGCAAATCAGCAATAAAAATGAAACATTCGCCACGGTCCATCATTTTTGGCAAGTTCTTTAAAACGCCGATGTAATTTCCTAAGGTCAGTTGACCCGTTGGTTTAATTCCAGTTAATATTCTTTCTGCCATATTTAAGCCTCTTTTTACTTGTTATTAGTTTAGTTAATGATTGGGTAGTTTTCAATCTTTGATTGGGATAAAGGCGTTTCTTTCATGATTTCAAAAAAAGTATACGAGGAAAAAGTGCATTTGTTGTATACTACAAATAGGTAAAAAAAATGATAAAAATTTATACTTCTCCTTCTTGTAGCAGCTGTCGTAAAGTAAAAAAATGGTTTGATGACCAGAAAATACCTTATGTCGAAAAAAATATTTTTGCTGCAACTTTAAACGAGAAGGAATTGACTGACATACTTATTAAATCAGAAAATGGTACTGAAGATATCATTTCTGAAAGATCAAAAATTATTAAAGAATCTAATGTTGATGTTGAATCGATGTCTGTAAAAGAATTAATTTCTTTTATTCGCGATAATCCTTCAATTTTAAAAAGACCAATCATGGTGGATGACCGTCGCATTCAAGTTGGATATAATCCAGATGAAATTCGTGTTTTTATTCCTCACGCAAGAAGAATCGCGGAATGGGCATGCCGTTCAGGGGAATGTCCTAACTACGAAAAATGTGAGCATGTTCAAAACAATCTCCCTTGCCCTAAAATTTAATTATTTCTTTTCTAATAATTTAAATAAACGATTGCTTTTACTTGAGTAGTCTTTTTTATATTCAATAGCAAAGAAACCACATAATTCTAATATAATTGATTCCGCTCTTTTTATTGAGTTTGCCTCAATCTCTAAGTTGTAATCACAGGTTTCTAAATACTCATTTTTATCGAGAACAATAAGAAAGTCGTCAAATTTTATTTCCATTCGTTTTGTTTTCAATAAACCAAGTAAATGGAGTGAATAAATTAATAAACCTTCGTGCGACAAATAGTCTTTTATTTCTCCTTCAGGAATCTCAATATTATTTAATATGCATTTCTTCTCTTTTGAGGTTAAAACTTGATTTATTTCGAGGTCACCATTTGACCCTTTAATTTTTAAAGTTAATATAGGGTATTCCTTTTTCGTTTTACGGAGTCGAAAAACTATCCCTTTGTTTTTCAAATCAAAAGAGCGTGTATCAAAATAATAGTTTGTTTGTTTGAAGCTTTTGTAATCAGGATATTTCTTTAGAAAAAAACGAAGAATCTTTTTGTATTGGTCTTCATTAATTAAAACTCTTTTTTCATATTCAATTTCTCGAGACATTTGTTAACTCCTAAGGAGAAGGTGCGATATAATGATAGCATAGTTTAGGAGATAAACATGAAAATAGCAGTATTTATTAACGAACATAAACCCAATAACGATATCGATAAATTAATAATTGGCGAAGCGGTGTCACATGGTTTGATTATAGATAATAAAAATCCCGATATTGTAATATTTGTCGGTGGAGACGGCACTTTCTTAAGAGCTGTGCATCATTACCTTCCCATAATTGAATCAGTTAAATTTCTTGGTGTAGGTGCTGGAAATCTTGGATTCTTCTATGATTTTCATCCTGAAGATGTTCATCAACTTTTTACGTTATTGGAAGAGCATGAATTAAAAGAAACTTCTCATCATCTTCTAGAAGGCCAAATATTAACCGAAAACGATATCGAGACTATTTATGCTGTTAATGAAATCAGGTTGGAAAACCCTTTCCATACTTTAATTTGTGATGTGGAAATAAACTACGAAAAATTAGAGACCTATCGAGGAAATGGTTTAGTCGTTTCTTCCTCACTTGGTAGTTCGGCCTACAATAAATCGCTGGGAGGATCTTTAATCGATCATTCTCTTGATCTTCTCGAGCTCACTGAAATAGCGACAATTCAAAACAACATTAACCGTTCGTTAGGCGCTTCATTAGTGGTATCTGGTGATTCAAAAATTACCTTTTGTGGTAACTTTAAAGAAGCTTTGATTGGCTACGATAATGTGGTGATTGATCAGCACGATGTTATTCGTTTAGAAGTGTATCGTTCAAGTAAGATAGTTCGATTGTTACATTCGCCAGATTATCAATATATCAAATCGTTAAGAAGGAGCTTTATTAAATAAGATGGTCTATTCAGATTTACAAGTTGATTTCAGCAATTTTCTTCGAACTTATGCTATATGGATTTGCTTGGGAATTATACTTATCATTTTTATCACTTTATTCTTTTTGTTAGTTCTTCCAAAAATTCGACAAAAAAGGAAAAAGGCCACTTCAATTTCTGACGCAGTTGAATGGATAAACTCTCTTGGGGGAAGCAGCAACATTATTAACTTTTCATCCTCTCGTTCAAGACTCACGCTTGAAGTTAAAGATAGCTCTCTAGTTGATCAAAATAAACTTAAATTATTAGGAGTCTCGTCCATTATTATTATGTCTCAAAAAATAATTTTGGTTATTGATAACGGAGCGGACGAAATTAAAGAAAAAATCGAGAAATATATTTAATTCTCGATTATTTTTCTATTTTTTACAACAAACGGCTGCTTTGCAAATCGCTTTTTATTTCTTCAACAGGAAATCCAACAACATTATCGAAGCTACCAATCACGGTCTTTACAATAGGAAATTTTTTATTATCTTGAATCCCATATGCTCCAGCTTTATCTAAAGGGATTTTGCTTTCGATGTATTTGTGAATAAGATCATCGCTAAGCTGATTCATTATCACTTGAGAGTGAACACTTCGCTCCATCACTTTTCCTTGATAAAAAATGCAAAAGGCGGTGATAACTGTATGAATCTTATTAGACAACATTTTCAATATCTGAAAAGCATCCTTTTCATCTTTTGGTTTTCCAATAATTTGATTGTCTAAAACCACAATTGTATCTGCAGATATGACAATATCGTTTGGATGATTCTTGGCGATACTTTCACCTTTTCGAAAAGCGATGTCTTTGACTGCTAAAGGGGGAGGAAGATATAGTGATTCGCTCTCATCAATTGAACTAACTTCAACAACAAAATGAGAGACAATTCTCTTCATAAATTCATATCTACGAGGAGATTGACTTGCTAAAATAAACATATTAGTTCTTTGACATTATAACTGGAATTATCATTGGCCTTCTGGCTGTTTTCGTAAATAAATAATCTCCAGCAATTTTTTTAATGACAGCTTTTAGCTCGCTAAAACTTGTCTTGCTTCTTAATTTCTCACGAATAGCTGTCTCGACTAAGCCACGGCATTCTTCCATAACTTTTGCATTATCTTGGTTAATGATGCCTTTGGCATAAAAGGTAGGAGAAACAATGAGACTATTTGTTCGACTATCAACAGAAATTGCAATAGTGAGCATGCCATCTTCAGTTAAAATACGACGATCGGCGATAACCGCATCAGCTAAACCTGTGATATCTTTTCCATCGATGTAGGTATTTCCGTGTTCGACCTGATAACCAGGTGTAACTTTTCCATACGCCATCGTGATAGTGTCTCCATTATCTAAAATAAAGCATTTATCAAGAGGAACACCGACTGTTGATGCGAGCTCGGCATGGAGTCTCAACATACGGTATTCACCATGCATTGGCATGAAGTACTTTGGCTTAACAATCTTTAGAAGTAATCGCAGTTCTTGTCTTGCTGGGTGGCCAGAGGAGTGAATATCGCTGAGAATTGAGTTAGTAATAACTTCGGCTCCACATCTCGTTAATAGGTTAACAACATTGCCTATCATAATTCCATTACCTGGAATAGCGCTACTTGAAAAAACAACAGTATCTCCTGGCATTATTCTTACATCTTTATGTTCACCATTTGCGATACGTGACAGAGCCGCCATTGATTCGCCCTGTGACCCCGTACAAAGAATGAGAATCTCACTTGGTTTGTAACGGCGAATATCTTGAGTCTCAATGATTGAATCATCAGGTATTTTAATGTAGCCAAAACTACGGCTGATTTCGACTGCTTTTTCCATCGAGCGGCCAACGATGACAATCCTGCGTCCGTGTTTAACGCCAGATTCGCAAATTTGTTGAATACGAGAAATATTGCTAGAGAATGTCGAAACAATTAAGCGACCTGTCGCACTTTCTACGATATCATTGATTGAATCATAAACATTACGTTCACTAGGAGTGTATCCTTCGCTTTCTGCGTTCGTAGAATCACTTAATAATAAAGTAACTCCCTCATCTCCTAATTTAGCTAATTTGCTCAATTCCATATCAGGTCCAACGGGAGTTAAATCAATTTTGAAATCACCAGTGGTTACAATTCTTCCTTCTGGAGT
>JAEZUH010000098.1 GCA_023443485.1 Bacillota bacterium
TGTTTTTTCCGACTTCTCCTAAACCTCCCAAGGCATAGATAGAAACCGGTAAGGAAATGTTCTTTACCATATTTGTCCTCCAATTACATTATTAGTATGTGTTTTGGCGTGCTTATTATAGCACAATATTTCATTTTTAATAAATTAAATCAATTCTTCGTTTGACAGTTGTTCAAGAGGTTTAACTTTATCAATTCGGTCATAAAAGAAAATGCCATCAAGGTGATCGTATTCATGCTGTAAAACAACAGCATCAAATCCCGAAGCAACTATTTCAATGTCTTTGTTTTGAAGAGCATCAAATGCGCGCATACGTATCTTATAATAACGGTGAGCGTAGCCACTATATTCTTTATCAACAGAAAGGCATCCCTCACCATTTTTTAAAGCACATTTTTTAACCGAAGTTTCAACTATTTTTGGGTTTACAATTTGATATTGAACGATTTGGCCATCATCTTTTTGATAGTAGATGACAAACATACGTTTCAAATAGCCGGCTTGGACCGCTGCTAAACCGACTCCTTCACGAATATTGTGAGTCTTGCGATATTCTTCGTTTTGACTCAGTTTTAAATGTTCAATCATCGCATCTAAAAGCTCACGATCCTTTTGAGATAAAGGAAGTTTTACTTCGGCACTTTTTTTATGCATGATGGGATTGATATCCTTGTAAATTTTTAATTTCATACTAAGTATCCTAACACAATTAAAAAAAATGATAAAGTTAAGTGCTAACGCTTAGTTATAAAAACTGCTTATAATATTTCATATAATGAAAAAAGAAATTTATTTAGATGTCTATAACTTAAAAGAAGCTTTAGCAAATGACTCGAGAATTATTCATCTTAACGAGCTCGAAAAAAAGATGAATAACGATGATTCTGTTATGGCTTTAGCTTATCAAAAAGATATCGCTTCTAGCCGTTACGGAGATATGCTCACTATTTATTCGAATGAAGAAGTTGATGAAGTCAAGAACGCTCGCGATGAACTCATCAAAGCTAAATCGTTGCTCTATATGCACCCATTAGTGAAAGAATATTTGGATGCTTTTCAAGCTGTTCGTTCCATCTACCAAAATATCAATAAAAACATATTTGCTCTAATGGATACTGATTTGTGTCCACAGGAGGAAGAATAAATGCGTGTTGTAGCGGGAAAATATCGCCGTCGCCTTTTGTTATGGCCAAATGATGAAAAGAATATTCGGCCCACTAAGGATCGCATCAGAGAGGCTATCTTTTCGTCTTTAGGAGATATAGGTGGTTTGAAAGTTTTAGATTTATATGCCGGAAGTGGAGCGATGGGAATAGAAGCCCTCTCTCGCGAAGCTGCCCATTCAACATTTGTTGACCATAATCAAATGGCCATCGAAACAATCAAAAAGAATATTACCTCCTTAGGAATAACTCAAGATCAAGTCAAAGTGCTTCCGCTTGAAGACAAAAAAGCCCTTACCTTCTTTATTAAAGATGGTGAAGTTTTTGATCTTATTTTTCTTGATCCACCCTATCACTTTCATGACTATTACGAGCTTATTTCTTTTATACTTGATAATAAGCTTTTGTCAAAAAATGGTATGATAGTAATAGAATCACAAAGCAACCTTACTTTTGATTCAATAACTTGGAAAAAAACTCGTCATTATAAATATGGTGACATCAATGTTGACATAATTTGGAGGTCAGTATGAAAATAGCAATCTATCCCGGAAGTTTCGATCCTATCACCTATGGTCATTTAGACGTTTTGGAAAGAGCCTTGAAGATCTTCGACAAAGTAATACTTTTAGTGGCAAGCAATCCCAATAAGAAGTCTCGTTTCACCGTTGAAGAACGTCTTCAAATGATTAAAGAAGCCACGGCTGGAATAAAAGGCGTGGAAGTTGATAAATCAAGTGGATTAACGGTTCAATACGCCAAAGAGCATCATGCCAGCCACCTAATTCGTGGTCTACGCGCAGTCACTGACTTTGAATACGAGTTTGAACTTGCTAGCGCTAACGAATTTGCTGATTCTTCCATCGATTCTGTCTTTTTAATGAGTAGAGCGAAAAACTCTTTTATCAACTCTTCGACAGTCATGGAATTAGCGAAAGCTGGAGTTAATGTCAGCGAACTGGTTCCTCCCAGCGTTGCTAAAAAATTAAAATAATAAGCGTTATTTAAGAAGAATAATAGACGCCATGCGACCTGCTGGCGTTTTTAAATAGTCGGAAAAGCAATTTGTATTTGTTACTGTATTGATATTTATATCAAGAATATGATTCAAAGGTATACTTGCACATAACAAATCAAAAATATTCGCTTCAACCATATCAAAATAGTCATCAGATAAAGGACAGCCCGCACATATGACCTGTTCTTTTTGGCTTCTATTCAATAGATATGATGATTTGCGGCGCGCTGGTCCAATAAAAACCTTGATGTTATCAGGATTCAAACTCTCCTGTTTGATAACGTGTTTTATGGCTTTATAAGTAATATGTTTTAAAGTTCCCGGAAAGCCAGCATGAATGATTCCGATAAGAGGAATAGTGGGATCGTAGAAAAAGACTGGCACGCAGTCTGCGTGGAAAATACCGAGCGCTAATCCTTTTTCCTTTGTATATAAGGCATCTCCTTCAACACCTTCTTCAAAAGCAAATGAGCCTTTCCCAATATCTTGTTTTGTCACATTTTGAATAATGTCGCTATGGGTTTGATGAGTGAATACCAAATTTGGTAGCTCAATTTTCAAATCAAGAGTTACTTCTTTTCTTCTTTGAAATACATTGTCATAGTTTTCATTCAAGTGAAAAGCCATGTTGCCCACTTCGCGTGTGGTGGTCAATGCGACGACAGTATCAGAGATGGGGTATTCAAAATACTTCATAGTAATAAAAAACCGTCAAACGACGGTTATTTTTGTTTAGGCTTTGTAATCAGCAGAGAACTTGCCGATATGGTTCCAGCAATCCCAAATGGTTCTGGCTAAGTCGTAATTGGAAGTCGTGCCGTCACGTCCAGTATATTTGAAGACGATTTCGCTGACTCCAAATTCAGTTGTGTAGGATGGTTGATCTTCACTTAAATCAATTAACATTAATGTCGGAGTGGTGAAGTCGTTGTTCTCGGAGAAGATTGAACTGTAATAGTTTTCACTTGGGTTCTCAAGGTTATCGACAAATGGAGATTGTAAATGGCTTGCATCTTCAAAGAAGTCATTGTATCTAACACTATTCTTGTTTCCGCTAACGTAGTTGGAAAAATATAACTCTTCATTGCTGTCTTTAGCATCAATATAGATGCTGGCGATTTTGAATAGTTCTTTTTCTTTGTCTAAAGTTTCGAAATCGAATTCGCTACCACTTTTTCCCCAGTTAGCTTGAGCGGTTTTCAAACCGTAGTAGTTTTGCTCACAATCTGGGCAACCTTCGCTGACAAAAGCAACGAAGAATTTATCTCCGTATTTTTTTCGATAATCAGCATTTGCTGTATCATCAGGATTCATAATATATTTAAAAAGTTTGTCGACACCGCTGTTTTCACTGGAAGATTCAACACCGCTCCAAGAAACCTTATATTTACCATAATATGCTTCAGCAGCAGATTCATCGTTTTTG
>JAEZUH010000073.1 GCA_023443485.1 Bacillota bacterium
TGGAGGACTTTTTATGGGAAAAGTTAAAAGAGTAATGCGATGTTATCACTGCGGTGAAGTATTGCAAAGTGCTGAAGAAAACGAAAAGGGGTACATCGGAAAAAGTCATTTGTTAGCTCCTAACGCCGAAAAAGAAGTTCTTTATTGTTTAAGCTGCTATGAAAAAATGAAGGCTATTAACACTGGCATGCTGGAGAGAGACGCCGATGAAGAAATTCTCAAGATACTTGATGATGCCGTGGCGACCGATGCTGTGATTATTTGGGTTGTCGATTTATTCTCATTTAATGGAACATTAAATCCAGATGTAGTTAACAAGATTAAGCAGCTGAAAGTCATTGTTGCTGGCACAAAATTTGACTTATTCCCACGAAATGCAAAAAAAGAACAACTAAAAACTTTCATAAACGAGCGTTTTATGGAATTTGGTCTAACTCCGTACGGAGTTGTGCTATTCGGCGATACTGATAATATTGATGTCGAGAATATGTTAGATAATCTCTCTGAGGTTAGGGCTGGACACGATGTTTATATGATTGGTTCTTACACTTCAGGAAAGACCACTCTCATAAACAGAATGCTCAAATTTTATAAGAACAACACCCGTCGAGCGATAAAAACTGAAATTTACCCTGGTACATCCATAAAATTATTAGAGATACCTCTTTCAAATTCGGCTTCATTCTATGAAGTCCCAGGCTTTTCTTTAGTCACCTCCACCTTGGGTAAAGTTGAAAAAGATATTCAAAAAATTATCACACCAAAAAAAGAAATCAAAACTGCGACGAGAATCCTCTCACCTGGCGAAACGTTACTAATTGGTTCGCTTGCAAGTTTTGAATTAATTAGTGGCAAACCAACAACTTTTAAACTTTACACCGCAGAGATGGTGGAATCGAAGAAAGTTTTGTCTAAAAAAGCTCGTGAGACAATGATGGAAAACTATGACAAAAAGTTTTTAAGACCAGTTAGTTCAAGATTTAATACTTTTACTGACTACGATTTGTTTGATTACACGATGGAAAAAGATGAAAAAGTGCACGATATTGGCATCGCTGGACTTTGCTGGATTTCTTTCGTGGCTAAAGGACAGGTTATTCGCGTTATGTTCCCTAAAGGAGCGGCCTTAAAAGAGTATTTAGGAAAGTTGAGATAAATATGTTAGCAGCAAACGAAAAAAAGCAATTGAGGGCAATGGCAGAAAAGATTACCACCAGATACCAAGTCGGCAAAAACGAGATCAGCGATACGCTTATCGATATGTTAGATAAGGCTCTTATCGTTAAAGAATTAATTAAAATCGATGTTTTAAAAGGGGCGAGTTCTTCAGTGATGGCTCTCGCTTTGGATTTATCCACTCAGCTTAAGGCTGATATCGTTCAAGTGGTGGGAAAAGTTATTGTATTATTCCGCAGGAATAAAGAAAAACCAGTTATCCAATTTAAAAAATAACATGAATAAAATCATTTTCAGTGGAGGATTTGATCCGATTCATCTCGGTCATATCAATATGGCGCGTTTAGCTTCAAAACATTTTGACGCCGACGTTATTTTTGTTCCTTCTCCGATTTCAATATGGAAAGAAGAGTCAGCTCCAATCAAAGACAAGGTTGAGATGATTAAATTATCAATCCAAAGATATAAACGCTTCAGTATCGATTTATTTGAAGTCAATAGTGGAAAAGAGCATAACTATTCAATCGATACGATTCGATATTTTCAGAAGAAATATCCTAATGACCAACTCCTCTATCTAATCGGTGGTGATCAAGTAAATGAATTTCACCGTTGGAAAGAATGCCTAGAGCTATCAAAGATAGCCAAGATTATTTTCATGTCTCGTCCAAATATTGAAATTAATGGAAAAAATATTAAAGAATTCAACATGACAATGGTGCCAGGAAGAATGGTGGACATCAGCGCGAGCGATATCCGTTCATTTTGTTCTTTAAAGCTGGATGACAAAGTCATAAAATACATCGAAGATAACGAACTTTATTACATAAAGAAGATAAAGTCTTACTTAAGACCCAAAAGATATGACCACAGCAAGGCAGTCGCAAACTTAGCTTATGGAATAGCTAAAAAACATCACCTAAGAAATAGTGATTTATATTATGTCTCTGGTTTCCTTCATGATATTGGGAAAGATCATGATAGCCGAGAAATAATGAAAAATCATTATCGTAAGTATTTGGATATGCCCAATTTTTCCTTTCATCAATTCGTGGGCTCATATATTGCCAAGACCGATTTCAATATTCAAAACCGCTCAATTATCAAAGCTATTAATTTTCACGCGACAGGAAACGCGAAAATGAACCGTATGGGTAAAGTCATCTATGCAGCCGATAAAATCGATCCAAGCAGGAATTATGATTCAAAATACATGATTGATGCAATGATGCAGAATATTGATGATGGTTTCAAATTGGTTTTAAGTGAAAATAAGAAATTTTTAGAAGAGAGCGGTAAAAATATTAATAATAGACTAACGCAAAGTTGCTTTGATTATTACCTGAGCTAATAACAATATAGCATTTGATTGCGAGATGGTGGAAACGCCATCTTTTTTATTGTTTTTAATTAGTCAAACAAACAAAAGAATAGATAATAAAGACTTTAACCTTATTTTAATATATGTTTTACTCCCATATTTAAACAGACTTGTCTAATACTATGCATGAGAAAATGTGCCAAACAAAAAGAGTGGTTGTGAATAACAACTAAAAAATACATTACTTCGCATAATTTCCGTTATGTTAACCATATATAAATTATTATAAGATAATATCAGCATATATTTTATTGTGTCATGTCTAATAGTTGAATGTTAGATTTGTGAATAAGTAAGTTTTCCACAGATAA
>JAEZUH010000084.1 GCA_023443485.1 Bacillota bacterium
CTGCATAAGGAGCAATATAAAGCAAAGGAGCAGGTTCGCTGGCTGTTGCAGCGACCACAACGGTGTAATTCATAGCATCGTATTTCTTTAAGCGGTCCACAATTTGAGCAACGGTAGAATTTTTCTGACCAATTGCTACGTAGATACATAAGACATCCTTATCCTTTTGATTGATAATCGTGTCGATAACAATCGCGGTTTTTCCCGTTTGACGGTCACCAATAATTAGCTCTCTTTGTCCTCTACCGATAGGAATCATTGAATCGATAGCTTTGATACCGGTTTCAAGAGGAGTGTTGACACTTTCACGCATAATGACTCCAGGAGCAATCACTTCAATTGGGCGATGTTTGGTGGTTTTGATTTCACCGAGACCATCTATTGGCTGTCCAAGAGAGTTGACGACTCTACCGAGCATTTCATCTCCAACAGGGACTTCCATAACTTCTTTGGTACGTTTAACAGTGTCACCTTCTTTAATTAAAGAATCATCGCCTAAAAGAACGACACCAACTTGATCGGTTTCTAAATTCATCACCATGCCATAAATGTCATGTGGGAATAAAAGAAGTTCACCAAGCATAGCTTGATCTAATCCGTAGACGATGGCAATCCCATCCCCCACTGATACAACAACCCCCACATCACTACTTTCGATTTCGTGATGATAGTTTTTAATCTGTTCTTTAATAAGAGCACTGATTTCATTCGCATTAATTTTCATGGAAGCGATCCTCCTTTCCTAAAAGGGTATTTTTAATATTTTCAATTTTCCCGCTGATTGATCCATCATAGATGTGACTGTTGATTAAGACTTTTACGCCACCAACAAGGCTTGGATCAATTTGATTGCTTAGTTCAATGGAACATTTTTCTAATTGAGCAATTTTTTCTTCGATTCGGTGTTTGTCCTCTTCGGTAATTGGAATAGTAGAATAGAGAATTCCTTCTTTTATTCCTCGATGCTCATTGCAATAGGAATTAAAGCTGTCGAGAATTTCCAATATAAACTTCGCTCGGTTGTTACGACAAATAATTTTCAAGAAGTTTTTGACATCTTCATCAATGCCGGGGAAATTCTTATCAATAATCTCCATCCTGCTGGTCAAAGAGAGAAAAGACGAATCAAGAACAGTGATAAAATCAGCATTTTTAAGTAAAATGCTTCTTAATTCTTTCACTTCTTTTTGTCGTTTTTCAACAATTTCTTGTTCTTTAGACAAAGAGAACAAAGCTAATCCATAAGATGCGGCAATTTCATTCATACTAGTTTAATTTCTCAATAAAATCTTCTGCCAGTTTGGCATTATCCTTTTCGTTTACTTCGCGCTTGAGAATTTCTTTACTAGCCGCTAGAGCGACAGTCACCATCTCGCGGCGTATTTCTTCCAAAGATTCTTCTTTCGATTTTTGAATATCTATTTCAGCCTCTTTTTTGAGCTTGGAAATATTCATTTTGGTTTCTTCTTCGAGCAGTTGTCTCTCTTTTAAGGCTTCTTTATTAGCTCTAGTAATAATTTGCGAAGCCTCTTTTTTGGATGACAAAATTGCCTCTTGAGATTGTTCAAAGTTTTGCTTAGCAAGAGCTTTATCTTTTTGACTATCTGAAATATTGCTTTCAATATAATCCGCTCTCTTTTTAAGCATTTTTTTAACTGGTTTATAAGCCACAAAAAAGAAAATCAAAATAAGGACCACTAAGGAACCTAATTGGGCAACAAGAGAAGGCCAAGAAGGTATCAATTTTCCATCAATACCTTCGAATAGATCTCCTAAACTGCCACTGAGAACTAATAATCCGGTGTAATCATTCATGACAAAAACTCCTTTTTATCCAAGGAAAATACAAAGAATTGAGACGAGAAGAGAATAAATCGCGGTTGTTTCAACAAGGGCACAAGCCAAAATCATGCTATTGCGAAGTGTCTTGGCGGCTTCAGGATTACGCGAAATACCATCGATAGCGCGAGAACAAACCCAAGCTTCTCCAATTGCGCTTGGAATAACGCCCCAAATGGCGATGGCTGCTGCGATAATGTTCATATGTTTTTACCTCCTTTCCTAAGCAATTTAACATCAGAAGACAAAACTTCATCTTCATCGGGAATTTCTTGACCAATAAAAATCGTAGTCAAAGAAATAAAAATCGTAGTTTGAATAAAAGCGGAAAATAGATCGAAATAGAGGTGAAGGATTGGAGCGACTAAAGGAGCAATGAAAATTCCGCTCCATTCTCCAGGAATCAAAGTTCCGAAAATCATGGTCGACAAATTTTCCAAGGCATAGTAAACAATATTCATTAAGACATAGCCTGATAAAGCATTGCCGAACAGACGCAAAGTTAATGATAACAAAGGCGCCCACATAGATAACAAGTTGATGGGTAAGAAAACAGGAAATGGTTCAACATATCTTTTAAAATATCGCCATTTTTTGTATCTCAAAGAGATAAAATGAATTGTGAAGAACGAAATTAAACCTAAAGATAATGGAATGGCCATATTTGTAACTGGTGAAGGCAATCCAGTTAAACCAAAAATAAATGAAAAGAACAAATAGACAGCGATAGCCATAATAAATCCACCGAAGCCTGATAATCTTGTTCCAATCAAGTCTTTAGCAAAATTATCGAAGAACTCAACACCCATCTCGGCAAGAAAAAGCAAACCTTTTGGCTTTTTTAAAGGATCATGAAAATGAGCCATGATTCCAATCACAACCGAAAGGATAATAATGATACCCATCACGATTAAAGAGGATATGACCTCAGCTGAAATTTTAAGTTTGAAAAAGTTATCAAACATGGAGAACTTCTTTCTTTTGCAAAGCTGTCAAAATCAATAAGACAATTAAGGGATAAAGATATCCGCCTATAAGAGAAAAGATGTTAAAGATTTGGACATTTTGTTCATAATATAGCCACCCCACCAATACAATAGCTAGAGCGAGGATAACAAAACGAATTATCATGACAACAATGTTGCCTATTCCTTTTGAGTTACTTTTTTCTTTTTGTTCAAGCAAACCCAAAGCAAAATAGCCAATGATGTTAATGCTCGCTCCAAGAATCAACCCAAGGGGTATATCGAGGTGGCCGATGAAAAACAAAAAGGCAAGAGCAAGAGTGAAAAGGACTAAGAGAATTAATGAACAGATAGTCACACGAAAATAGATATTTAGTTTGTTAAATTTCTCTCTCATTTTTACTCTTTTACTTTAATCCTCTTCAAACGAGTGACTTCAGCGATACCATCTTTACATTTTAGAGTAACTTCTCCTTCAATTAATGGAGAAAGGTATTCGCGGAATTCCTCAGACATACGAGTATTATCTACGACCATTGAGTCAGGTATACGAGCTTCTGCATTAGCCACTTTGTTCAAATCGGCTAACTCATAATTAATGATATAGGGATGGGTGGAAATTCTTTTAAAGACCACCATCTGTCCTGTCACGCCTTGTAAAGCGGATTGAACAGCGATTTCGCCAGTGCGAACGGCTTCATTTCGATCAGTTAATGAAATAAAAGCGGGAAATGCTCTTTGAGTAAGTGAAAGTTCGACTGAGCGAGTGGGGATATTTAAACGATCTTCAACAATGTTGCATAAGTCAGCAGCAGCTCCACCAAGTTGAGCATGACCAAAACCGTCAACACGGACACGTGACATGTCACGCGGAAAAACAATTCCTTCGGAGATAGCAACAAGGGCATAGCCTTTTTCTTCGTAGACTTTTTTGACATCAACTAAAAACTGTTCAAGATCAAATGGACGTTCAGGAATATAAAATAAATGAGGTCTTGTATCTTCAGGAAGTAGATCTGGAGCGGCAGTTAGCCAGCCAGCATTTCGTCCCATGATTTCGATAATATGGATTTTGCCTTTTTTGAAACATTTGGCATCCATGGCGAATCCGTTGATTGCATTGATAACAAATTTGGCAGCGCTGGGGAAACCCAAAGAGTGATCAGTGCAAGCTAAATCATTATCGATAGTTTTTGGAACACCGATGACAATCATGTCTAATCCGAGCTCTTTAACTAGTAAAGATAACTTGT
>JAEZUH010000102.1 GCA_023443485.1 Bacillota bacterium
CAGATACTATGTTCCTCTATGGATGAGATGGCTATCAATTGATGATTCAAGTTATCTCACCAGCGAATTACCTGCTGGATATGATCTCTATGTCTACTGCAATAACAACCCCATAATGTATGAAGATAACAATGGAAATTTTGTAATTACTGGGCTCACGATTTTAACAGCTGCCTTAATTGGAGCTGCAGCTGGTGCGATTATAGGAGGTGTTGCAGGATGCATAACAGCCACTGCCAACGGACAAAATATTTGGCATGGTGTTGGGATTGGAGCATTAGGAGGAGCGATTATGGGCGCAGGAGCAGGAGTTGGCGCTTTGTTTTTGGCGCCGATTATTGCTGGCGAAGGAATAATGATAGCTACTGCGGTTGGAGAAAGCTTTTTTATGGGAAACGCCATAAGCACAGGACTTGCAGTTGGAATAGGACTTGGCGTTAGCGCTTCTACAGGAATAATTGGTGGTGGTCTTTCTAATATGCTAAATCAATTGTCCAGTGGGATAAAAGTCGACAGTCTTGATTGGAATTCAATTGCACTAGGAGCGATAGGGAGCGGGTTTCTTAATATGTTTAGTGCTTCTCTAGCTGGGTTCGGAGGCCCAGACCTTAGCTGGGGAATAAATTTTATTTTGTCGCTTCAATTAAACGTTATTCCCTCCGGATATGATAGTATAATTAATTTAATTAAACATTATTTACAAAATAAGGCAAATTAAAAAGAGAATAATTTATTATGAAAGCGAAAAAACGAATTTTTGTTAGTGCGGGTGTGATATACTTTTGGATTATATATTGTTTCTTTTTTTTGACGATTGAATATTTAATATTATTTATTCTCAAATATGGCAATGATTTGAATACAAAAATGATACTTGATATCGTGTTGAGCATTATTAATATCGTATTTTTTGTTTTTGTTTCTCTCTTTTTTAATCGCTTATGTACAATTGTGACATACGAAAATGGATTAATAAAACGGAGAGGTTTATTAGGTGGATTTCGTGTCACTATTAAAACGGAGAGCATTTTGAAAATTGTAAAAGTAACAATACCTCTTGATGGTGAATTCTATGCAATTGTTGATGGTGTACACGGAACAGCCGAAAGACCAACGAAGTATGCTAGTATTTTCTTTCCCTGCAGTAAAAAGGGAATAAAATTTATAAGGCTATTTTATGATGGTGAAATTCCTCACTTTTGATGATTAAAAGTGGTATGAATGCAATATTGGTTTCCATCTCTCGCTATGAATATAGAAGCATGCTTATTAGGCCTTTTAATTTATGTGACGATAAATTTGCCTTCAATTGCTCAAGTGTCTATGTCTTTATTTATCGTATCTCTTGTTGTACAAAGCGTTTTTCTTACAACCAGTAGGACAATTTCTTTTATACCAAATGATATATAATTTATGTTTTTTTATTTGCATTAGGTTTAATCATTATTGCATTTTTGGATTATGTTATTCTTGCTGATCCGAGAACTAATCCCTCATTATTTTTCAAAAGAGCAAGTATTAAAAACCTATCAATAAAAAAGACAAGAAAAAATGCTTTAATTTACTATTCTGCACTATTCCTGTTTTAATTATTATGAACCAACTACTATCAATCACTCGTCTCCTCCAATAAAACAATTTATTTATATTCAAAGAAAAAATATATTTATATCTAAAAATATGCTTACTCCACTTGGCATTTTTTACTATTTAAAACAAATAGAATTAATTGATTCCAGTTAATTCGTTTGGAATGGTGTTTCACATTGTAATGGGCGGAGCAAACTATTGTCAAATAGATATTTTAGTAACTTCAACTGTGATGAGAGGATTATTAGAGCTACTGTTTTATCACAAGAAAGATCGGAATGCTGAGATTTGCTGAAAGAGGAAATATAAGTCAACTCGCAAAACAAATAAACACATAATTATTTAAACGCACAAAAGAAATGATTACCACAAAACGTTTGATAAAATCATTGTTTATGAATGAACTTGCTCTGCATCTATTACAGTAATTGGTGAGATACGGGACGCTTTAAAACAAATTTTTAGGGTGTCAGAAAAAGACCAATACATAAGGTGGTGGTCCCAATATTCAATTTGAAACGCATTCTCACTAAATGTTACTCAATTCTAGAAAAGCTGTCACAAAAACGCTAGATTATCATATTGGACTTCGTAACAATTGCACCTTTCATATATTTCATATATATTTATACATGAGAAATATGGCTGATTACATTTACGTTGATGATTATCTAAAAAGAGGAAAGCTCGCGATTTCATATCGCACTTTTAATCGTTTAGCCGCTGAGGCCATTGGAAGGCTTCCTGGCATCAATGTTACTAAGAAAAGCAAGACCCCATCTTTAGCTTCTTTATTCCGTTTAAACACCCCAATTAAAACAACTATTCATCAAGGAATCGTCCATGTCAGCATCGCGGTTGATGTGGCTAAAGGAACCAACATTCAGGATGTCTCTCGCTTAATCCAAGATGAAATCAACAATGCCTTCATGATATCGACTGAACAAATTCCTTTTGATGTTCAAGTTCGCGTTGTCTCCATCATTTAATTTATGAGTTTGCCAAGAAATCAACAACACTATATAATTATGACCATCATTTATGATGAATTGGTCGATTTTTCTACTAATGTCTCCGAAATGGAACGCGACGCTCGCGAATTAATCAGCGAGATGTGCGATCAACCATATGATGAAGTCGATGACTTTATCAAAAATGTAATTATCCTTTCTTTAACCAAGTACGGAATCATTAGAGATGCTTTCGTTCCTTACCTAAAGAGTTGGAAGTGGGAGAGACTTCCTCTTCTTACTCAAGCCATTTTATTAATGTCATATGCCCATTATTATTTCGTCGAGAAAAGCGATAAGCGCGTGGTCATTGATGTCGCGGTTAATCT